>JBFJNS010000373.1:0-3465 GCA_041618055.1 Binatia bacterium | reverse complement strand
GGGGAAGCCGTCTCAAAGCAAGGGCAATGCTTTGCAAAGTTGCAGCAAAGACTTTGAAGCTTCGCGCTTGGGTGTCTTCGCCACTCCAGGCTTCCCCAGGCTCGGCCCATAGCGTATCTGCAACTGCGGAATTCGGGATGAATGGCAGATATCAAAAGGTGGTCATCAAGTCACCGAGCCATTGCTTACGGTTGTGAGGCTTGCGAGCGGAGCGGGTCTGAAAAAAAGTCGGATTAGGGCCAATCGGCGTTCCTGGATACAGAGAACCTTGCGTGAGAACAGGAAAAGGGATTTGGCGTGCGCCAAATCCCTTTTCGTTTCTGTTCAACGGGAACCGAGGGGCCAGACCTTAGTCGCCGCCCTTGGCTGGTGTGAATTCAATGGCGCTTAATATGTTCTTGTCGCCCTTCGTCGTATACTGCACGGATGCGGCTGCGCCGAGGCCGATATCCGCGATTTTTGCTTTGCTCTGTTTCAGTTCCGTGACTTTTGTTTTCTGGTTGTAGTCGATCGTGACGAGCTTGCCCTCTTTAGTCACCACGATCATGTAATTCTTCTCGGTGTCCAGCAAACCAATGTCCCCGGAGACCTTTTCCGCTTTCGCCTTCTCCGCCTTTTTTTCCTGTGCCATGACAGGTGCAACGAGTACACCCGCGAGTACAATTGCCGCCCCGGATATGATCATGGATTTTACGTTCATGGATTATCCCTCCTAAATCGTCAGATAAGTTTTGGATCGCCGAAACGATAAGGCCGATCAGTCACCGCCCTTTGCCGGCTTGTACTCAAGACCGCTGGCGACGTTCTTATCGCTCTCCTTCGTATAGGTCACCGTCGCCGATGAACCAAGACCAATATCGTCCATCTTAGCCGGTGTCGGGGTAATCTGCGTCACCTTCGTCTTTTGATCGAAATCCAGGGTGATCAGCTTCCCTTCCTTCGTCACGATGATCATGTAGTTCTTTTCCGTGTCCAGCAGACCGACATCGCCGCGCGCCTTTTCTACCTTGGCTTTCGCGGGGGCCTTTTCCGCGGGAGCCGGCGGTGCCTCCGCTTTAGCGGCCTTCGTAGGTTCCGCAGGAGGGGCCTTTGTTATGGCTGCATCATCTTGCATTGCGCAAGACGACAATACAAAGAGCATGTACACCGTCACCACAGCAGCTACCGAGAATAGATTTTTCATTTTGCCTCCCTAAAGTGCACTCTTGAACTTCAGTTGTGGATGATAATTAGCGTGACGGCCCGATCATCTCAATACGCCTTAGGTATGATTTTTGGGTTTGTGGCCCCAACTCGCCCCCATTAGGGTACGACCAGAGTCTTATTTCGCCCTTCGGGCGGCAAAAATGCTGTTGGCATGCCTAATGATTTCATGTATTTTACGGTTGATCGTGAACTTTTCTCACGTCGAGGTACGAGCCTTATGGAACCCATTAAAGTCGTAGTTGCCGATGATCACGCGCTGTTTCGGGAAGGAATGAGGAGGATGCTCTCGCTCGAAAAAGAGATTCTCGTGGTCGGCGAAGCCTCCAACGGAGACGAGACGGTCAGACTCGTTGAGCGTACAAAGCCCGATATTCTGCTGCTTGATCTGAAAATGCCAAAAAGTGATATCGTTCAAACGTTGCTCGATGTACGGGAGAAAAACTCAACGACTAAAGTAGTAATACTCACTGCATTCTCCGAAGACGAAAACATCCTCAATGCGGCAAAGGGAGGCGCCAGGGGTTTTGTGCACAAGGGCATCGATTTCCACACGCTGCTTCAAGCCATCAAGACTGTTCATAACGGCGGGACCTGGATTGATAAAGACGCCCCCTGTTGCGATGTCTTCGAAGAAATCGCCCAAAGCCAGTTTCGCAGAATTGTGGACATGCCTCCGAACGAAGCCATTAAAGATCTCACGCGCAGGGAATTGGAGATTCTCAGACTTGTCGCAGAAGGCCTGACCAACGATGAGATCGGCAGACGAATATTCATCAGCGAAAAAACGGTCAAGACTCATCTGACGAACATCTTCGACAAACTAAAAGTCAACAATCGCTTCAAGGCCGCGCTCCTCATTATGGGTCAATCGACACCGCAGGAATCGCTCAGGGCGGCCCGAAGCGGCAAAGCCTAGCGCGCGCGTTCACTCCAGCTTCCCACTCTCACGGCGCTGGCTTTACGGCGCGAGCAGAGCATGACTCCCGAGGAACAGTGGCGTCTACAAAAAGAAAAGGGTCTCGCTTGGCTGCGGGCCGGGTTCGCCCTGGTCGCCCTTCTGGTGATTCAATTCAACCCGTCGCGCGTCGCTCGCTATCCATCGCTTTCCTACTTCTCTCTCGGGCTGTTCTTGCTCTATAGCCTCCTCATCCTATATCTCACCCAGCGAGGCAAAACGGACGTCAAGAGGATCGGCATCGCCACAACGGTTTTAGACTTGCTGTGGGTGTCACTCATTGTCTTTTCCACCGGCGGTCCACGCACTCCTTTTTTCGTCTATTACTTGTTCCCCGCCATCACCGCCGGCTCGCGCTGGGGCATCAGCGGAGGGCTTGCCGCTGCTTTCGCCGGAGCGACATGTTATGGGTTGATCCGATTTGTCCTAGCCGCGGAGACCCCTCTGGGGATCGACGTTTTTATTGTCCGCACAATCTACCTTTTCGCCCTTTCTTATATCTTCGGTTACTTGAGCGAATTTGAAGCGAAACAAAATCGCAAACTGGTCGCGCTTTCGATTACCGCGGCCGAAGTCGCAATGCTGGAGGAGAGGCGAAGGATCATGCGCGAGCTCCACGACGGCCTGCTCCAATCGCTCGCCACCTACCTTCTTCGACTCGAGACTTGCCGCAGGCACTTTCTGCAGTCGCCCAAGGATCTCGAGCAGGAGCTTCGTTCCATTGAAGATGATACGAGGGCTTCGATGAAAACCATACGAGAGTTTCTCTCCGGCAAAGACACACAACCATTTCCGCCGGGAATGATTCTCGAAAAATTAAAGGGCGATCTCAAGTATTTGCAGGACGGATTCGGGTTGCAGGTCATCCTGGAAACGCATCCCGAAGAAATCAGCATTCCCCAGGCAATTGAGCAGGAAGTCTATTACGTGCTGCGCGAAGGACTGATGAACATCGTTCGCCACTCCCACGCATCTCAGGCGGTCATTAGCCTGAAGCTAAGTGAGGAAGAATTAACGGGTGCGTTGAGCGATGATGGCGTCGGGTTTGATTTGACGGCGGTTACAAAAAGCAATGGTTTCGGATTGACCAGCATGGAGGAAAGAATCAAGAAACTAGGGGGAAAATTGCTCAAGCACTCCTCAATCGGCAAGGGGACACGAATATCATTTGCACTTCCCCTCGCTTCTGGACACTAATGGCCTCCACTAGTGTAGTGTCCCAAAAATCTCTTGACAGTCCCTCGGCACAGTTTCAGGCTCCACAGAGGTGGGACAGGAGCCCGTGGGCACAAGAACGACAAGGT
>JBFJNS010000372.1:0-3469 GCA_041618055.1 Binatia bacterium | reverse complement strand
TCAGCCAGCCATAGAAAAACGGTGTTGTCATGGTTTACGCATTTCGCACCCCTACCAGGGTGCGAGAATTTTGTTCCTCGTTCGTGGTCATTGCGGCTTTTCCACTCGTCGTTGATGTTCGTATAGCCGCCCGTTGCGCCGCTTTCAACAATCGCGCACGATAACTAGTAGCCTCGCGGATTCTTCGAGACCACTCGTTTGACACCCCGAACAGGTCACAATACTATAATTGCTAGTTAGGGAGGACATCATGACAGATGTGACAGACATGCGCGGATATATCCAGCTATTGGAGGAGATGGGGGAACTGCGTCGCCTCAAGGGCGTAGACCTCAAACTCGAAGTCGGCGCACTCACGGAACGGGCGGCCGAGAATGAGGGTCCAGCTCTCCTGTTTAGCGATTTTAACGGGTTTCCATCTGGCTTTCGGATTCTCTCGAATACGTTCAGGACATGCAAGCGAACGGGCCCTGCGATGGGCATCGATTCAAATCTTAAAGGTGTCGAATATCTTTACGCCTGGAGAAAGAAACTCGCCGCATACAAACCGGTTCCGGTGGAGCAACTGGAAGGCGGCCCTGTTTTTGAGAATCAGATGGCGGAGAACGAAGTCGATCTCTACAAGTTCCCTACCCCGAGCTGGCATGATCTCGACGGCGGACCCTATATCGGGACTGGCTGCGGTGTCATCACCAAAGATCCCGAGACCGGAAAGATCAACATCGGCACCTACCGGGTCATGATCCAAGAAAAAAACAAGGTCTCGGTGAAAATGAACATGGGTAAACACGGGCGGCTCGCCTTCGAACGCGCCAGAGACGCCGGTAAGCCTTTGCCCGTCGCAATTACCTTGGGTCAGGGGCCGGCGGTATTTCTCGCATCACAGATGCCGTTGCCGCCGGATGTCAATGAGTTTGAGTTTGCCGGATACCTGCAAGGCACACCCGTGCCCGTGGCCCGAGGCGCCGTCACCGGTCTCCCCATTCCCGCCAACGCCGAGGTTGTCCTGGAGGGCGAATTGCCGCCCATGAAAGACGAGGACATGCCCAGAGAGGGACCCTTCGGCGAATGGCCCGGTTATTTTACCGATGCGAATGTCGGCGAAACTCCCGTGATGATCGTCAAACGCGTTTACTACCGCAACGATCCGATCATCCTCGGGGCACCGCCACTAAAACCACCGGCAAGTTATTTACCCATAGCCTTGGGCGCCGCCACGTTGTGGGAACAGCTTGAGAAGGCGGGCATTCCCAACGTCAAAGGCGTATGGGGCTTTGTCTACGGCGGCCAGCCGGGGCCTTTCACGGTCATCTCGATTAGGCAGGGCTATGCCGGCCATTCCAAACAGGCCTTGCTTGTGGCCGCAGGAGCGCGGGCGGGAGCCTACGGCGGTAAATTCGTCGTTGTTGTCGATGACGACATTGACATCACCAATCCCGCCGACGTCATCTGGGCCATCGCCACTCGCTGCCATGTTCGCGAAGGACTCGATGTTGTGAAAGGGGTATGGGCTTCGGTTTGTGAGCCGGCGCTACCGCCGGAAGAACGATCGCCGCGCGGCTATACGTCGGACCGTGTGTTAATTGACGCCTGCCGGCCTTACAAATGGATGGATCAGTTCCCGCCGGTCAATGCCTTTACCAAGGAATTCAAGGATAAGATCGAAGGCAAGTGGAAAATCTAGTTCGTTTGCGCTGACGGCGTCATGCTGAAATGTTTTGCCCCTTCACCCGTCAAACTAGGGTGAAGGTCGTAAACCGAGATCCAGGGCCTTCCAGGAGGTTTAAAAATGGGTACTCTCGAAGCGCTAAGCCTTGCGATGGGCACAGCCTGGACCTCAGGGATCAATCTCTACGCGACGGTCGCAGCCCTGGGCATCGCCGGCCAACTGGAAATGATTCAGCTGCCGGAAAATCTGCAGGTACTCACCCATCCGGCAGTGATTGCCGTCGCCTGTACAATGTATCTGATCGAGTTTTTTGCCGACAAAGTACCGTACGTGGACAACGGCTGGGATGTTCTGCACACGTTCATACGTGTGCCCGCAGGCGCTATACTGGCGGCGCGTTCTTTAGGGGACCTGAACCCCGCCATGGAACTCGTCGCATTGCTCGCCGGTGGCACCGTGGCCCTGGCAGCTCACGGCACCAAAGCGACCGCCAGACTGGCCATTAACGTCAGTCCGGAACCTGTGAGCAACTGGATTGCGAGCGTCTCGGAGGATGTGGCGGTCTTGGGGAGCATCTGGATGATTTTCAATCATCCGCTCATCATGCTCGTTCTTCTTGTTAGCTTCTTCGCCCTTGCAGTGTGGCTTGTGCCGAAAATTTTTCGTTTTGCAAAAAGCGGATTTCAGGCACTGCGCAATCGACTGCGCGGCGTCAAACCGGAGCAACCCGCGCCCCACGGGCCTCAACCCGTGCCTTAAGAAGTTCGGGCAACCACCTGGGCGACTCGAACCCAAAGAAGACTAGACAAAATGATGAAACACGAGAAGGAAAACCAACAAGCCGGCGAGATACCCGCTGCCCCCTTGACACTGGACGGATCGTACGTTCTCCATCAGATGTTTCGCGTCCGCTGGTCAAGTTGGCGCGCCCTGGGCGCTTCGGACAAGAAGAATATTATCGATAGAGCGACCGCGATGTTGGGCACGATGGAGGAGAACAAAGCGGAACCGACGGGCTTGTTCTCGATGCTCGGGCACAAAGGCGATCTCATGGTCGTCCATTTTCGCAAGACCCTCGACGACCTCAACCATGCCGAGCTTCGTGTCGGCCATTCAAGGCTCAGCGAATTTCTCCAACCGACGACCTCATATGTATCCGTGGTTGAGCTAGGACTTTACGAAGCGTCGGTGAAACTCTACACGGAATTGACGGCAAAAGGGCTTCGTCCTGGAACCGCCGATTGGAATCGAGAAGTCGGGGCCGAGTTGGCCCAGCAGCGCCAGGCAGCGGCACCGCGGCTCTGGCCTGAAATACCGCACCGGCGCTACATCTGCTTCTATCCGATGAACAAGTTTCGTGGCGAGCATAAAAACTGGTACAGCGCGCCTATCACGGATCGGCAACGGATGATGCGGGAGCACGGCCTGATTGGGCGCCACTATGCCGGGCAAGTTACCCAGATCATTTCCGGCTCCATCGGCTTCGACGACTGGGAATGGGGTGTAGACCTTTTTGCGGATAATCCGCTTGTCTTCAAGAAACTAGTTTATGAGATGCGATTCGACGAAGCCAGCGCCCTCTATGGCTTGTTCGGACCTTTCTACGTCGGCCTGCGATTCCCCGCAACCCAGCTCGCGACCTTATTCGAGGGTAAAACACCGAGCTTTACGTAAACGACTCGTGCTCAACCAAAGGTCCGGTTACTTGAGTCCATCGCGATAGAGGATGTTATATGAGATTGCTAGACAAGGTGACCATCATCACTGGCGCAGGCCACGGAATTGGCAAGGCTTATGCGC
>JBFJNS010000371.1:0-3482 GCA_041618055.1 Binatia bacterium | reverse complement strand
CGATCGTTCACCGGAGAGGACGCCGCTCGGCGAGTTGACCGAGATATCGGCTTTCACCGGTTTACCATTCAGTGTCATTTGACCCGTTAAAGAAAGCAAGCTATCGAGGCTAGCCAATGAGATCCTTAAGTTTACATCTTCTGCCTCGATCTTTTGCCCGCTTCTGGCATCCACATAGGAGAAGAGCCCGTTGTCGATCCTGACATCACCTAACTGGAGATCGTTAATCGGGAGTCCGGTTCCTTCTTCAGCCGTTTTCACCGGCGGCTCGGCTGGCTCCTTGAATACCCAATTTTTCGCGCCCGCTTTGTCAACCTCCAGGAAAATTGATGGTGCGATCACGACAAAAGTGTCAATGAAAACGCGTCTTCTTAGAAGGGGCCATAACCTGACTTTCGCTGTGATAGAACCGACGTGGAACATGTGCGGGTTGGCAGCACCCGGGGCGTTGGATAAACTCACATCGGTCGCGCTAAGCTGGATATTAGGAACCAGTGATAAGCTTGATGTACCGCCGACCCGTAGCTCTCGACCGGTTGCCTCGCGTACCGCCTTTGCAAGGTAACTATTCCAATCGATGAGCCAGAGGGCGGCGAAAGCTGCTATGACAACCAGTATGATGGTGATCGCTGCGCCATAAAGTATCTTTTTCATGATCACTTCTCTGAATAATGGTGACGGTAATGGATTTTAGGAGATGATCGTTTCTATGATTGAAAAGACTCTCCGAAAAGAAGAAGGATAAGACGCTACAAACCTACCACAGTACACCCCAGTTTACTACTTTGAGCCTGACATTGTCGGATAACGCAATTTCGAGTCAAGCCGAGCCGAATTTTCTGGGCGAGGCTAGCCGTTGCCGCGATCCGGCGGCGCATGGGCATTTTCCCACAAACCCAATTGCTAAAGGGTCTTTCCAATGACGTCCCAGGGGTGAATGCATTTCATAATTCCTCTCGGTAGCCCTTGAACAGGCGTTAGCCCAGGCCATCTGCCATACGCGTATCTCCACACATCGGGTGCAATTTGTCGGATTCGGTCTTTATGCTTGACGCCCCGAGCCGGATGGCGTTATAGGTTTGTGTGTTACCTTGCACGAACGAACCGGTCAGGATGGCGTTATTATTTGAGGAGGTGACTCATGGCACATGGACTCGGCGTATTTTTCCTCCCTTTTTTCATATCCGTCTTTCTGCCCACTTCGGCGCTGGCTAGCTCGGTAGAGGATTTCTACAAGGGCAAAATAATCCACTTCGTCGTCGGCGGTTCCGCCGGTGGAGGCTACGACACGTACACGCGGCTTATCGCGCGCCATTTCGGTCAGTACGTCCCCGGTAAACCCACCATCGTCGTCGAAAATATGCCTGGGGCAGCTATGCTGATCTCGGCGAATTACATCTTCAATAGCGCTCGCCGCGACGGAACATACATCGGCCATTGGTCCGGCGGGCTGCTTTTGCAGCAAATACTGGGAAACCCCGCCGTGCAATTCGAGGGGCGCAAATTTAACTGGCTCGGAATGCCGACGCCGGATTCCCTTGTTTGCATACTGACCGATCGCAGCGGGATCAAGACGGCAGCAGAGTGGTTGAAGGCTAAAAGACCGATCAAGCTGGGGGCGATCGGCCCTGGCACCAGCGGAGACGATGATACCAAGCTCTTGGCCGCCGCCACGGATTTCCCCATTCAGCTCGTCGAGGGCTACAAGGGTACCGCCGAGATCAGGGCGGCAGCGGAATCTGGCGAAGTTGAGGGCACCTGCGCCTTTGGTTGGCAATCGGCGAAGGTGACCTGGGCCAACGCCCTCCGGGCGAAACACGTTCATGTTGTGCTCCAGACGACGTCGGAATCTCATCCCGAGCTGAAGGGTGTTCCGCTCGCTGTCGAATATGCGAAAACGGAAGAAGGGAAAAAACTCCTCGGGATCGGCGGCGACGTTTACGGCAAACAGAGGCTCTATTCTCTTCCGCCACAAGTGCCCGTAGAGCGCGTGCGAGTGCTGCAGAAAGCCTTTATGGACACCTTGAAAGATCCTCAGCTTCTGGCTGAGGCGGACAAGGCGAAGCTGGAGATCAATCCGCTCGACGGAGCGGGCATCGAAAAGGTGGTGAACGGCTTATTTGACATCGACCCCGCCATCGTCAATCGTGTCAAGCAGTTATTGGGGTCAAAATAGGTCCTTGAGAACTTCGCTGATTGGACCATGCAAAATTTTCCGGGATCAATTTAGTTTTTTCTTGACCCACCGGTCCAACGGGCCGAAAATACGCAGTTAATGGTTTCTTATCCGGCGAACGAGAGGTGTCGAACACCTCTCAGCCTTGACGCGCCGTTCTCATCGCGTTATAGGTTCGCCCATTAACGGAGTAGCGTTGATGGCTCGACACCTAGCCCGCAGATGCCCCCGCTGTGACGGTTACCTGGGAGTGGTCGTGTGTAACCGCTCTCCCAAGTCCGCGACACAGCCTGTCACCGGACTCTGCGCTGTCTGCAGCCACCGAATGACCTGGAAATTGATTCACGGCAAGAGGCGAAGGGGCGTCGACTTCTCCGGCCGTATCCCCAAATTGTTCAAGCGGGGCAGTCGTCCTTCCCTGGATGTGCCCCCTGATCATTGAACTGAAAGCCAAATACGATAGGAATTGGGAAGGCAGCCCTCGACAAGCCGGCAACCGCAACAGGATACGACTCTAGGGTGGCGATACGGGCAGCCTCGGACGTACCCGCAAAGCTTGAAATCGCGAACGATAGTATTTTGCGACGAAAGTTCTGGCGCGGGATTCGGGGAAGTTAGCCTCAAGCCGAAGCGGTTCAGCGAGGGGTAGCTTTCGAGTCTTTGCCGCAACCTGTTTCAAGCTCTTCCGATTGCAGCTACGTGCAGCGCGTGGAAGCAAAAGAGGAGATCACCATGTTTACGAGAATACTAGTCCCTCTTGATGGTTCGAGAACTGCCGAGGCGGTTTTGCCTTATGCGCGTTTGCTGGCGGGAAGCCTCAAGATTCCCGTCGAGTTGATGTCAGTGGTCGATGTTGCCGAACTCCGCCGCTACATTCGCGTCGAACAATATGCGGGACTCGATGCGATAATCAAGGATCAAGTGCTCAATGCTGAGAAATATCTGAGCGGCGTCGCTACGAGCTTTCAGGGTGGGAACATCAGTTGCGGCGTCGAGAAGGGCGTAACCGCAGGGAGCATCGTCGATAAGGCTGGGGCCGACAAAGGCACGCTGATCGCCATGGCGACCCATGGTCGTTCAGGATTGAGCCGGTGGATGCTCGGGAGCATCGCAGAGAAGGTGCTGCGCACAACGAATAACCCCTTACTTCTGATTCGAGCAAAGGAGAAGACGCAAAACGATGACAAGACCACGCTCGAATCGGTAACGGTTCCGCTCGACGGCTCTCAACTCGCGGAATCCATCTTGCCCGCTGTGGCAGAGCTGGCAAAGGCTATGAGTTTGAAACTGCAACTCATGCGCTGTT
>JBFJNS010000370.1:0-3488 GCA_041618055.1 Binatia bacterium | reverse complement strand
TGGATTACATCAATTTGAAAATTCGCGAAGACGGCCTTTCGGTGCGCGAGGCCGTAATCAGGGGCGGCACCACCCGCCTGCGGCCAATTCTGATGACCACCTTGACGACGGTCTTGGCGCTGCTGCCGCTGGCAATGGGTCTAGGCGAAGGCAGCGAGGTCCAGGCGCCGTTAGCGCGCGTGGTGATTGGCGGCCTGACCAGTTCGACGCTGATCACGCTTGTGTTTATTCCCGCGCTCTACGCGGCAGTCAAGGATTGGCAGGAAGTCAAGCTCCGGCAGCAAGACGTTGCCGCTCTGCAAGGCAATGAACGAGTCGCCGGCAAATAGCATATCGTGCCGGACGATCTGCTACCACTGGAAGGGATTTAAAACTTTGCTTGCGTTCTCAATGTCCCGTTTGAGGTAGTCGAGTACTCCCTTCGTCTCCTCTTCTTGTCCGGCTGTGGCGGCGGGCTTTTTCTGTTCGGCGGGCTTGGCCGCCGGCGTCGCAGGCTGAATCAAAGACGGACCCTTGACGACCGCCTTGGGAATGGAGCGGGTCGCAGGCTCCTGTTCCTTGTCGGCGCTTTCCGTTTTTGTGCCGTCCTTGCGGGGTTCTTGATCCGAGCTTGCCTTGTCCTGAGCCGGGACATCCGTTGGCGCGAGAAAAAGCGGACCTTTCTCCACGGCCAGTTTCGGTTCTAACTCCACATTCTTTGCTGGCTCTTTCCTGGGCCTGTTATCTTTGCTTTCCCCTGGAGTCGAAGGCAGTTGAAAGTTCGATGGCTCGACTCCCTTGGATTTAAGCTTTTGATCGATGCTGCTCAACAGGCCGCTGGTCATGGGGCTTTCCGAAGGCTCAGGCTTAGCGCCCGCTTTTGCGGTCATCGCCTGAGCGGCGGCCGGGTTCTTGAAAACTTCCGCCGATTCCGGCGGAGGCGGAAGCTCGCCGACCGTTGTGCCGCCCTTTTCCAAGGTCGCGTCAATTTTCCCCAGCAGTTTTTCGGTATCCACCTTTGCTGGGGGTGGTGCTGCTTCGACCTTTGGTAGATCCGCAGGCGGAGGATTCAAAGCCACTTGCTGAGCCGCCGATTCGATGCCCTTTTGCTTCAGAGACGCATCGATCTTGTTTACCAACGTTTTGTCCTCGGCTGCATCTTTCTTGTTTTTGTCCTTCTCGTCCTTTCCGCCAAAGGGCCATAACGATGCAAAAAATCCACCCGACTTTTCCTTCTCGGCCTGCTTTTGCTTAACCAGGAGATCGAGCCCGCTTTCGGGTTTCTTCGTCTCTTCCTTTTTAGCGCTATTCGAGGAGGAAAAAGGATTCAACGTATCGGCGACGCGCGCAAAAAATCCTTTCTCATTTCCGGGCTCCTCATGGACCACTTCCTTCTTGGCGATGAGATTGAGCTCCTTCAGCCTGGCCGTTTGGCTTTCTTGCGCGTTTTGCGCGCCCGGTACCGCCGGAGAGGAATTCGGGCGGCGGTCGCGCATCAGCAGCATGGCCAACGGGTCGTGTTTCTCTTTTTCCAACTGCGCAAGGTGTATTTTCGCCTGGGGCGCAAATTGGCTCTTTGGATAATGCTGAATAAGGGCTTCGTAGGCCAGGGCCGCTTTGACGCCGTTCTGTTCCCTGCGGTAGCTTTCTCCGAGGTAGTACAAGCTCTTGGCCGCCGGTGGCGTACCCCCGTATTTGCGGACGATTTCCTCGAAACGGTCTCTCGCGGCAGGGTATTTTTCCTGCTGATAATAGAAGAAGGCGACGTTGAAATCGTGGTCAGCAAGGTATTCGATGGCTTGCGCCAGTTTTTCACGCGCCTGGGAAGCGTAAGGGGACTTTGGATAGTTGGTGATGACGGTGGCGAAATAACCTTTGGCAAGCTCGGTGTTCTTCTGGTCTCGGTCGGTCGAGGTGAACTGATCAAAGTGCGCCTGCCCCAGCCGAAAAACCACGAAGGGAATATTCTCGTTAGTCGGATGGAGGCTTTGAAATTCCTTTAGAGCGTTGATGGCCTCCGGGTACTGCTTGTTCAAGTAATACGCATCGGCAATCTTCAGCTCGGTTTGGGTGAGGAGCGGGGTAAAAGGGTGTTCAGTCTTGATCCTTTGAAACACATCAATCGCGCGGGTGTAACTCTTGTTGTCGAAGTATCGTATGCCCTCAGCGAACAGCGCTTCGGCGGTGGGGTCGGCCGGAAGCGATGATTTCGACCACGGCATCGACGGCATGGAAAAAGAGCACCCCGACATCCCTGCGCCCAACACGAGGAGAATGACGATGATTTTAGTTCTCATTGTTACACCAACCGGTTTTTCGTCCGATCATATATGTCCTCACGAGTCGGAGTCAAGCTTTATGAGCCTTGAAATCTCTCCAACACGGCTGCGGCACCCATTCCTAGCTAGGGACAAATCGGTGGCACAGAGGGATAGGAGTCGCCCACGCGCAGCGTTGGGATGGAATTTGTCACAGACGCGGGAGTTCTCGGCAACTGAGTTGATCGGCTCGCGTGCTACCTTGCTGCGAGCACGCGCAGGCGGAACTGAGTTTGATTCGAGCGGAAGACATAGGGCCACACGGGCGGGAAAACAACATAAGCCGTGGTCTCCAAGAACGAGTAGACGGGATCTCCCGGCGGTCCTTTGTCGTCATGAACGGTGACGATGTAGTCTCCCGGCGGAACGTCGGGAATCGCGAATTGAAGAATCTTGTTTTCAATCCAGACCAAGTCCTCGCCCGGCACATCGCTTCTCTGTGGATCCGATGAGATGAGCTTCAACTGAGGCCAATCAACAATCTTACCGGCAATTTCTACCCGTGGCCAACCGACGAGGTATTCCATGGACAAACGGATGATTGCGCCCGGCGGACCTTCCGAGGGATTCATGTGCACGATGCGCGGAGCGCAGGCGCCCGCAAACGCCAACAGCGCAATGAGCGCCGCTGGTAGAAAATTGCCCCATTGCGATCCAACTCTTCTCTCAACTCTTCTTTTCAAAGCTGCGTCCTTCTATTGTCAGTCGCGCGAAGCCGGCCTGTTCAGATTACTCTTACACCCAAAGCCAGGCAGTTGTGAAACACAGCGGACGCCAAGGTTTTTCCCCTGCCCCTGCCCTTAACCTCTTATGGTTGGATTTTCGGGGGATAAAACGCGAATCATAGACCGATAGTCCTAGGAGTTGGTGATAGAAGGGACCGTAAATGCCGAAATTCCTACTATCGTCCGATTGTCCAAATGGTCGAATTTCAAGTACATATTTGCGGGATGGCGAAGGGTCGCGTTGTGCGCGCATGAGCGGCCATATTGAACTGAACAAAAAGCAGGGAAGAAGGAGGCAAAGATGAAGAACAAGTTACTGGGACTGGCAGCATCGGGATTCATGCTGACTGCTTTCCTTTTGGCTGCGGTGCCAGCGCGGGCGCAGAATGTGGAGGATAGAATCCAAGCGCTCGAGCAGGAACTGTCGCAGTTAAAGGAACAGCAGATCGAACTCAAACAAGAGGCC
>JBFJNS010000369.1:0-3497 GCA_041618055.1 Binatia bacterium | reverse complement strand
GGCGTGTGACAAGGGTCGTAGCTGCATAGGGGATACGGAGTTCAGGACCATTGATAACGTAATGATAGCCTAAAGCAATCGCTTGGGCATCTATCGGCGGGAGCAATACGGCGGCGTCGATACCGTTGGCAACCAGCGCCGCGAGTGTCTCAGCCGTGCCGCCTGTCTGGATGAACGCAACCTCTCGCGCGTCGATGCCAAAATGGCGCAGCGCTTGAACCGCAAAATAATGCGGGTTGCTGCCGATTTGTGTAACGCCGATCCTTTTCTTTTTTAGGTTTTCAGGTTTCTGAATGTCCGGCTTGGCAAAAATGCTATGCGTCAGGATGTTCTTTACGGAGCCGACAAATGCCAGATCTTTGTTACCCTGCACAAAGGGTCGGATAACCGATACTCCACCCACTACCGTGATATCAGTCTCGCCGGCAATTGTCGCCGCAGCCGCCCGCGGCCCCCCTCCGACGTAAACCAGGTCCATATCGAGGTCGTGTTTTTTTAAAAGGCCAGCCGCTTCCGCTATCCAGGGCATGGCCTGCGAAAGTGAGCGGGCTGAATAGAGAACAACGACCTTGTCTGCCGCCTCAGCCGCGACATTATTGAGCAACGCCGCAACCAAGACAAACATCGCCAGAGCGCAATGATGATGGGCTGCCAATCTTATCCTCATGACCGTCCTCCTAAGAAAAGAAATCCGCAATCTCTCTCCAGGGTATCGTTCCGGACAGCTTTGATGTCTTCCTCCGCGATTCACCGCGACCCCGCTGCGGCGCTGGCAGCCCGCCATCTCGACATCCCCGCACACTGTTCAGGATCACTCGATGGCAGACTACTCGGGAACGAGTCGTTATGTCAACTCGAATTGAAAAACAGCTTACGCGTAGCGATACGCTGTCGTATCGGAGCACGTAAAACACCGGTGTTTGTGCGCACGGGAAATCGACCTTGCGGATCCCTCCCCATCTCAGAGTTTACGCCAACAGTGAATGGGGACGACAATCGTGGCAACTCAATTCACTGGCGCAATTTTTCCAAGATGCGCGTATCGTAAATCTGCTTGGGCGAGGCGTTCTTGGCGGCGGGAAGCACGGTGACTCCCAAGAAGCTCAGTATTTGCTGAATACCTTGCTCCGTCACCGTCAGATCTTCGTTGAACGCCGCTTGCTTGGTAAAAAACTCGTAGGTCTTTTGCAGTCTTTCCGGATCTCTTTCTTTTGTGTACTTGGTCAACACGTCCCGCGCGAGATTTGGATAATCAAACCAGCGCCGGATGCCTTCCCTGGTGGCGCGCACGAGTCTGACCCAGGCATCTGACTTCGCGTCGATGTCGGATTTTCGCACTACGATGCCCACGTTTTGATAGGGAAGATGATACGTCGTGACCAGCCTGTTAAAGCCATGCGCGTCCGCACTGAAGCTCTGCGGCGGTGTCAGCGGAGCGGCCACGATCTGGCCGGTCTGCAATGCTGGCCAGAGGAGACCCGACCCACCGATGCGCAGGATCGAGACATCAGTTTCAGGCTTGATCCCCATTAGAGACATCGACATGCGGCTGCCGTAATCTGACGCAGTTCCGACGCGGTCGCTGCCCACGACCTTGCCGCGCAATTGCTCCGCGGACTTGATATCCTTGTGAGCGTGGTAGGAAAAAATCATTTTGTTGAGCAGCCCGGCAATCATGGTGATGTCACCTCCAGCGATAATGGCGGGAATAATTCCGGGCGCGGAGATTTCAAGCGCGTCGATTTCTTTGGCGATCAGAGCCGCCACCGCAGCCCTGGCCTCAACGAGTATCAATTCAACCTCCAGTCCCTCCGACTTAAAGGCCCCGGACTCGGCAGCCATCCACACGGGCGCCATCACGCCGATAGGCGCCGCATAAGCTATCCTCAATTTGGCTGGGGAAGTTTTGCCTGTGGGCGTCCCAGCTTCACCCGAAAGCGGCAATGTCGACAATCCCAATACCAACAGCAGCAAATAGACTCGGCGCACGACAGTCATGTTCCGATTCCTCCGAATGGGTCGTTGTTTCCGGATACCGAAAGCTTCCGTGGCAGCAGAATCAATTTCAGAAAGCCGCTTGAACCATGCTCAGGAAACACTCGTGGCGCTAGGTTTTACCTCCGCAAGCTGCGATATCGGCATGCAAGGATAGTACTTTTATAAGTTCCCCGCCGTCTTAGCGCTTACCGGACCAGAGCTGGTCGAAAAAGCGGCTCTTCTCCATATCGTCGAGAAAACGGGTATCGACAAGGTCTTGAGGCTTCAAGTTCTTGGCCCGCGGCTCGGTGGGTGAGATTTCGTCAAGGATCGCCTGCAGGGCTTCGGGTTTGATCACCAGCCGCGGCTCCAATACCTTGATCTCTGAGTTATATGCCGCATCCAGAATCTTCCTATCGTCGAGGCGCAACTGCTTTCCCAAAACCTTGTAAGTAAACTCCCGATCTGTGTGCAAAATCATCGCCGCTTCCGCCATCGCGCGAATGAAACGCCCCAGGACCTGGGGCCGCTTTGCAATCACGGCGCGCCGCGTCACGAAGCTCGTCGCCGCGTAGGGAATTCGGAGATCAGGACCGTACACGACATAATGGAACCCCAACGCAAGCGCTTGCGCATCCGTCGGCGCGGTCAAGACACCGGCGTCAATACTGCCGGAAACCAGCGCTGCAAAGGTCTCCGGCGCTCCGCCGGTCTGAAAAAAGGTAACATCCTTGGTATCAAGCCCGAACTGACGCAGCGCTTGAATCGCGAAGTAATGGGGGTTGCTGCCGATGCGTGTGACGCCAATCTTTTTCCCTTTGAGGTTTTCAGGTTTCTTGAATTCGGGCTTGGCCAGAATGCTATGGGTGAGCACATTCTTGACGCCGGCGATGAACGCCACGTCTTTGTTTCCCTGGGCAATGGCACGGACGAATCCTGAAGCCCCCGCCAACTCAACCTCGACATCGCCGCTCATCAGCGCCGCATAGGCGGGCGCGCCGGCAGCCACGTAGACGAGTTGAAGGTCAAGGTCATATTTTTTCAACAGACCGGCCTCCTGCGCGATCCAGGGCATGGATTGTGACATCACCCGGGCGGAATAGAGGGCGAGCAGTTTCTCGGCCGCCACAGCAGCCGAGTGAGGCAACACGGCTGCAAAACAACCGCATAGCGCCAGGGCGCAGAGGACATTCTTCTTTGTTCGTATTCTCATGGCGATCCTCCTTCGACAATAATCAACAGGTTCTCTAGTGGACTGTATCCTAGTGCGCTGTGTGCAGCCCCAAGCCACGATATGGGGACCGCGGACAACGCCTTCATGCGTTCCGGACGCTAAGCGGCACGGAGACTAACTCTTAACCGTACATGCTGTCAACCTGACGTATTGCGCCGTGTATAATCTAACCGAGTGAAGGTTCGTTGCGCCATTTGAGAATCTAACCCTCCTTGGCCACATGATGTGGAGGAGAAGGAGGGGAGTAATGGAGGAATTTCGCATGGCGCGACAAAGCAAGCGGGAG
>JBFJNS010000368.1:0-3500 GCA_041618055.1 Binatia bacterium | reverse complement strand
GCCACATTGATGTCCTTGAGCGCCATATTCCCGGCTATTTGACGTTGCTTCATTTCCTGAAACCATTTCCGTTCGATGGCGTAGTCCAGCGCGCGCGCCAGTGAGCGCCCGTCGATTTCCCCTTTGATCAGGTAATCTTGTGCGCCCATTCTGACGGCGTCTAGCGCGGTGGCGTTATCGTCTAACCCGGTCATGACGACAATCGGAACGGTGTCGACTTCCCGTTGCATACGCGCGACGGTCTCAAGGCCGTGGGCGTCCGGCAGAGAGAGATCCAGAAGAACGGCGTCGTAGCGCTCTCGCTTCAGGCGGCTTATCCCTTCGTCGAGGCGTTCCACATGCGTAAAGACAAACCGCGGCCGATAGTCGATCTCCTGCAACACCTCACGCAAGAGACGGGCGTCTGCCGGATTGTCTTCAATTAAAAGTATCTTTCTCGCCGCTTCCATGTTTTCGTTTCTTGCGCCGCCGCCCTTAGAATGCCCGCAGGGTAAAGTAAAATGTCGCTCCCTTGCCCAGCTCCGACTCCACCCAGATCCTGCCGCCGTGGCGCTCGACGATTTTCTTGCACACGGCAAGGCCGATGCCGCTGCCTTCAAACTCTTCGCGCGAGTGCAGACGCTTGAAGATGACAAAGATTTTTTCGGCCTCCTTGGGGTCGATGCCAATGCCGTCGTCCTTGACTGTGAAGAGCCAATCCTGCCCCGCGCGCTCGCATGTGACGTAAATCTGCGGCGGCTTGCTGTTGCGATATTTGATCGCGTTACCGATCAGATTTTGAAACAGCTGCTCCAGCTGCGTGTCGTCCGCCATTACGGTCGGCAACGGATCGTGCGTGATCTTTGCACCGCTTTCCTGCACGGCCATGGCGAGCCCTGCGATCGTCCTACCAAAAACGGCCTCACAATCTACCGGTGCGAACTCCTTCCCTTTGGTCCCGACCCGGGAAAAGGTCAGCAAATCGTTGATGAGGATCTGCATCCGTTTGGCGCCATCGACGGCAAATTCAATAAACTCGTGCGCTTCCTGGTCGAGCTTTTCTTTGTAGCGCCTTGCCAGCAAGTGCGTATAGCCGGCAACCATACGCAGCGGCTCTTGCAGGTCATGAGAGGCAACATAGGCGAACTGCTCAAGCTCCGCATTGGAACGTTTGAGCTCACCCGCCTGCTTCACCGTCATCTCATGGAGCTGGGAGTTGTGAATGGCAACGGCGGCCTGGTCGGCGAGCGCGGAGAGAAACTGGATCTCGGCGTCGGCAAAGCGATATTCCACTCTGGGGGCAATGACTAGATCCCCTACCACGGTTCCCTTTGCTAGCATTGGAAGACCGAGATATGAGACAACGCCTTGCCGGCGGTAAAAATCCTGATCCAGCGTGCGCGGGTCCGTCTGGACATTGGGCACCCACACGGCGCGTTGGCTGTTTACAACCTCTTGCACCAGAGGAGGAACGGCTTTTAATTTTCTCCCCTTCCAATCCGCCTCATCCATGTTCCAGCATGCGGCACGCTCGAGCTCTCCCGATTCCGCATTGATGAGCCAAATCTGTACCGCCGCATTGGGCCACACCGATCCCGCCCTCGACACCACAAGGCGCAACACCTCTTGCAGATCGAGTGTCGAGTTGATCGATGCGCTGACTTCATAGAGAGCGGCCAGCCGCGCTTGGCCGGCGGTGATCTCGGCCAGCTTGAGCTGGAGAGATTGAACCAGTCGCTGGTTGTCGGCGAACGCTTTGGTGAGCGCCCGGAGCGGCACGACGCGCAAAATCACGTAAGAACCAGCGCCGAGAAGCAGGGCCATGACAGCAAACGCGGAAGTTTCATAGAGTAGCGGCCGCAGGGAGCGGCCGATGGTGATTGAGCCTACCGGCACGCCCGCGTCCAGAATCTCGGCCGATCGCCATAGGGTCGGCTCATTAATCCGCTCCGCGCTTTCGGCGATTACTTGTCCCTCGAAATCCACGATACGGCGCACCTCCGGAACCGTCTCACGTGGCCGGCGCTTCACGATTTCTTCTAGTTGCGCCTGTCGGAAAAGCCAGGATCGGGGATTGGAGCTGACGAACTGGGACACGGTTCGGCCGTGAATCTCTGCTTCGGAAATGAGAACTGCGTCGATCAGGCGATACGAGGTGGCGAAATAAATAGCCGGGATAGTGACTGCCACAACACTGCCGACAATCGCGGCAATCCAGCTGATGATCTTATGCGGATTAACTTGTTGTTCTCGCATCGCCGGTCACCGACTTTTCTGACCTGGCCGCTAATGACCAAGACGAAAACAAGATTGCGCGCATATCGAGGTTTCTTTTCTTGCTTTAAGTGGACAGAACTTTCATACGTCGGCCTGGCCCTAAGCTAATCATGGGTAACCACATGCTAGCTTTCCCCTACTCGAAAGCCTATCTCGCCTCCACGAGAGACGGCAGTCTCACGATGGTAAACCAGAATTCTTCCAATAGCTTGACGATGGAGATGAACTGGTCCATATCCACCGGCTTCGTGACATAACAGTTGGCATGGCTGCCATAGGTCGCGAGGATATCTCCCTCCGCCTCCGAAGTGGTCAGGATAACCACGGGGATGCGCTTGAGATTAGGGTCGGTTTTGATTGCTTGAAGGACTTCACGGCCATCCATTTTAGGCAGGTTGAGATCGAGGACGACCAGATCAGGTTTGGGCGCTTGAGCGTAATCGCCTTCCCGCCTTAAGAAATCTATAGCCGCAAGCCCGTCGCTTGCGACGCTCAAATTGATGAGAAGCTTGGCCTCTTTCAGCGCTTCCCGAGTCAGGCGGACATCACCCGGGTTGTCTTCCACAAGCAACACCTCAATAGGCTTCACCATCTGGCTAGTTGTCATCCGTGTAGGCCTTTCTTGTTATCCATCGAAAACCTGAAAGCAAATTTCATGTCGAGCCTCAGTCTTAACCCAAGTTCCCATTGTTACATCGGATAAAAACTCTTTCCCTGTAGCTACTTGCCGCAATTTCACGACTTGTGGTAACGTTTACTTCACCGTTGCCACCGATGTTCTAAAGTACCCTTTTTTACAATTTTGTTATTTTGGGGAAGTTTTTGGTCAAAACATGAAAATTATTTCGATTCCTTTATTACGCGACAATTACGGCTATTTAGTCGTGTCCGAGCCAACGAGGGAGGCCCTGGTCATCGATCCCTCGGAGGCCGAACCGGTCTTGCGCCGAGTTGAGGAAGAGCGGCTCAGACTCACAGCGATTCTTAATACGCATCATCACCGGGATCATACCGGTGGCAACGACGGAATTTTGACGCATGGCAAGATTGACATTTACGGACACAAGAGCGATGCGGTGAGAATCCCGGGGCTAACCCACGGCGTCGAAGAGGGCGATGAAATCAGACTGGGCGAACTGGTCGGCAAGGTTCTTTATATTCCAGGCCACACCACCGGCCATGTCGCGTATCTCTTCGGCAATAATCTGTTCTGCGGCGACACCTTATTCACTGGCGGTTGCGGG
>JBFJNS010000367.1:0-3509 GCA_041618055.1 Binatia bacterium | reverse complement strand
TGTGCCGACCGAGGGACGAGCCGGGAGCGGCGAAGGCATAAAAACGGACAATTTCAATGCTCATTGTGGTGCTTGGCTTCTTGTCGCCTCTTACCTCGATGTGCAACTCCATTCACCGCAGCTCGCAGGAAACTTCAAGGTACAGGCCCGTTGCCTTTGCAGCGGAGGGTTCGTTTCTCGATTGTCTCCAAAGTCTGAACTGCGGAATCCGGGTTCAATAGCTAATCTGGTTCCGGACCAGTCCCGCGGGGCGTGGCTAAGGGGTTGCGAGGCGTTGATCCATAGACCTCGAATGGGAGCCGATGCTGCGAGTGGATTCTTAGATGCACTCGATCAGGAGAAGAGAGAGCGGCCGTCGAAAGGAACGTATCCCGGCGGTCCGATTTTGGAAATGCATCGCACTCACGCTGCCGCCGAAAAGGCAGAAATGGGTGCGGTGTCCATTTAGAATTGACGCCTTCGTGTGGTAGTGTTAGCCTCATCCGGCATTTCCTTCCTCTGGGGTTTCGGTGAGAATCGGAAACATAACCATTTGGCCTACGCCTCTTTGTGCCGCGAGCCTCACGACACGTTTTGCCGTCCACAGCTTTATTTGTATTGGCATCATGACCGTGGTGCTGTGGATGATCGTTTCCAACTATCTCATTAATTCGATCCTGGAACGCGAGTGGAAGACTACGGCTCAGTGGGTCAGGGCCGATGTCATGAATTATCTCGTGGCTGAGGACTTCAGGACCGAGGATCGAACATCTACCGCCCAGAAGTTCGAGTTGGTGCGGCGACATTTGACTCTCCTTCCCGACATTATCAGGTTCAAGGTTTACAACCCTCAGGGTGTGGTAATCTGGTCGGACGATAAGCGCCTGGTCGGCCAGTCTTTTGCCGATAACCAAGAGCTTCAGAAAGCTGTGGGGGGGAAAGTTGTTGCGGATATCAGTTTCTTGGACAAGAAGGAGAATGTTTTCGAACACGGTTCTTACGAAAGAGCCGTGGAGGTCTATGTACCCGTCTATGCGGCTGACGGCGAGGAGCTCCTCGGCGTGGTTGAAACTTACAAACGTGCCGACTCTATATACGAGGACATACGAAAAGCAAGAATCCTTGTGCTGCTCGGCGCCGTGGGCGGCGGATTGCTTCTGTACATTTCTTTGTTCGCCATTGTGCGGCAGGCGGCGCGCAAAATCGATGAGCAACAGCAGAATCTCTTAAAAATGCATACGGAGCTCGTGGCCTCGCAACGCATGGCGGCCGTCGGCGAGGTAACGGCGGCGGTGGCCCATGGCATTGGCAACCCTCTTTCTTCCATCAGGGCGGCGGCCCAGGTCGCAAAGCTCGACGGCGCGGCACATGTCGGGTGTCAGGAGTGGGAAACGACTCAACGTGCCTTTCAAAACATCATCGAACAGGTAGACCGTGTGCAGAGACGCATGCAAGGCCTGCTCAATTTTGCTCGGCCGCTCGAACCGTGTCACGGGCCAGTCGAGGTCAATATGCTTCTCCGGGATGTCGCGGAAACTCTGCGCTCGCGTTTCGAGAAGGCGCAGGTGGCATTGCACTTGGACTTAGCCCAGAACCTGCCGCAACCGATGCTTGATCCGAATCATATGGAGCAGGTCTTCATGGGGCTTATGACCAATGCGCTGGAAGCCACGCCGAGCGGAGGTCACGTGATGATTAGGACGAGAGTCGGCAATAATGGAGGCGGCAGAGCTGTTTGCGTTTCCATCGAGGATAGCGGGGAGGGGATTCCCGTCGAGAATCGTAAGCGGGTGTTCGAGCCGTTTTTCACCACGAAACCGCACGGTACCGGCATAGGTTTGCCGATAGCCAAGAAACTTTTGGAGAGAAACGGCGGCGCCATTGCCATTGCGGACGGCTCGAAGGGTGGCGCGAGGGTCGATGTGACGCTTTCGATAAGCAACTCGAAGTGAGAAGTTTATGACCAATACGGTGTTAGTTGTAGACGATGAACAAGTCCTCGCGGAAGCCATGGGCAAATACCTAGGCCGTCACGGGTATGTAGTGAACGTCAAGTTTTCCGGTGAAGAAGCGCTCGAACTCATTGATCGGGAACCTCCAGACATCGTCGTTCTTGATTATCGTCTTCCTCGAATGGACGGCCTTGAAGTCCTGCGTAGAATCAAGGAAATGCGTCCGGCTGTCGAGGTCGTCATGCTCACGGCCCACGGTTCTTTAGAAGGCGCCGTGGAAGCCATGAAAAGCGGGGCGCACGATTATCTGGGCAAACCCATAGACCTCGAGGAGCTACGCCTCGTTGTTGCCAAGACCCTGCAATCTCTGCGTCAAGTGCGGGAATTGGATTATCTGCGCTCGCGCATCGACAAAGAAAATCCGATGCGCGAGATTATCGGGCGGTCGGATCGAATCCTTGAGGTCAAGAAACTGATCGAGCAAATTGCCGCCATCGAAGTGACCTCGGGAAGAGAGGCTCCGGCCATTTTGGTTCGGGGGGAGACCGGAACGGGAAAGGAGTTGGTCGCGAGAGCGATTCACGCCAAAAGCGCCCGCACCAAGGCGCCGTTCGTCGAAATCAATTGCGCAGCCATCCCGGCAAATCTCTTGGAAGCTGAACTTTTTGGCTATGAGAAAGGGGCTTTCACGGACGCAAAGGCGGCCAAGGTCGGACTTTTTGAGGCAGCCGATAGCGGCACCATATTCCTCGATGAAATCGGATCGATGGACCTCAATTTGCAAGCAAAGTTGCTGACGGCGATTGAGGAGAGGTCAATCAGGCGATTAGGCAGTATCCAGAGCCGCCACTTCGATGTAATGCTGATTGCCGCGACCAATCAGCCGCTTGAGCGCGCGATTCAAGAACGAAACTTTCGCGAGGACTTATACTATCGCCTTAAGGTTCTCGAAATACGTCTTCCGCCGCTACGCGAACGTGGCGAAGACGCAGTGGTCTTGGCCGACCATTTTGTGCAGCTTCATGCGCGCCGTTACAATCGGGGCGAAAAGAGCCTGAGCGAGTCCGCCCGGACCGCTATCGCTGCGTATCATTGGCCGGGAAATGTCCGAGAGCTAAGCAATGTCCTCGAACGCGCGGTTCTGTTGCAGAGCGGTACGATGATAGGGGCGGCGGATTTGGGATTGAGTCCTGCCGGTTTTCAAGCGCCAGCGGCTGGCTCAATGTCCGATAACGGCACTCTTTCTATCGACCTTTCACGCGGTGTTGTACTAGAGGAGTTGGAAAGAACAATTATTGAAATCATCTTGGCGCGAACGGGTTGGAACCGCACGAAAGCAGCACATTTGTTGGGCATCTCACGCGAGACCCTACGTTATCGCATCGAAAAGCACAATCTCAAAGAGCCCGAGGCCTAAGGGACCCGTGAGATGCACCAGCAGTGAGCCGCTTAACCCGATTCACGAGCGCCCGCAGGGTCGTGGCGAGAAAAAGGGCATCCGAAGGTGTCGTTCAAGTCACCGGTATCATCACATGCCTTCGGTAAGCCGGACGCTCACACAGGCGTTGGTACCAAGCC
>JBFJNS010000366.1:0-3541 GCA_041618055.1 Binatia bacterium | reverse complement strand
GATCAGGCGCACGCGTTCATCCGCGCGCAAGACTTCCTGCAGCGCTGCCAGTTTCGCTTCATAATAGGCCATCTCAGGCATCACAACCTCCCCGCTTTTCAGCCGCGAAGATATTTTCCAGCGCGCTTTTCGGATCCGGCTCTGGGGAATCGAAAGCGAATTTGATGGCTTCGTCAATCTCATCTGCGACGCTCGTCTGCATGTCGAGGATTTCTTCCTTGCTGGCATGTCCTTCATCCAGGAGTTCGCGAATGAAGAGCAAAACCGGGTCGCTGAACTGGTACCACTCCTTTACGGCCTCGGGCACGGCTTTCATATCCCAGGCGAAGGCCACTTGCGTGCGGACCGGAAGCACGGGCCAGTTGCTCACGCTTCCCGGCCAGCGCACCGTTTGAGCTTCGATGAATTGAGGGCCTTCACCCCGGCGAAGTCTTCTGATGGCTTCGCCGATGACAGTCAACACCAGCCCCGCGTCAGTTCCCTCCACCTGCTGTGCGGGAATCTTGTATGCCGCGGGCAGGTCCGTGAGAGGAAAGACCGCCATACTTGAAGACCGAATGGCGCTTGTTGCTCGGCCGTGGCCGTACTTGCCGTTGTTCTCGCATAGATAGAGCACGGGGAGCTTCCACAAAGATGCGAGGTTAAAGGACTCGGACGCGGCCCCTTCCTCCAGAGCGCCATCGCCGAATAGGCAGACGCTGACCTGGCCGCTTTTTTTCTCTTTCGCGGCATAAGCCGCGCCCGTTGCCAAAGGAATTATGCCCCCGACGACGGCGGAGGTTTGAAGAAAACCTAGTTCCACCGGCGCGACATGAAAAGTCCCTCCCTTCCCGCCGTTGTAGCCGTCGCGTCGGCCCAAGATCTCGGCAAGGACGCGTCCCGGCGCAGCCCCACGCGCCAAGACATGACCGTGGTTGCGATGAGTGGTGAAGACATAATCGGAGGCTTCCAATAGCGAGAGAGCCGGAACGCCGGTAGCTTCCTGACCGATATAGACGTGGTAGTGGCCGCGAAAGCGACCTTCATTGTGAAGCGTGATGAGCCCTTCCTCAAAATGGCGGATCAAAAGCATCTTGCGGCACAATTCGAGCAAGTTGTCGCGTGGCAACCGAGGCAACATTCTTTCCTCCTCTCAAGTGATTCGTCTACCGGGAATGCTGCTAATGAGTCTAGTGCGGGTATGACGCCTACTTGAACCCAAGGATCTTTCCGTATTCTCTCGAGAGACGGACAATCAGCTCAGCTTGGTCTTGCGACATGTAAACCATTTTTCCCCTAGGCGTACTTGTAGGTGGTCGTTCCTGGAACAAAAGCGGAAGTCTGGCCGTTATAGCGTTCCCAAATCTCCTGAGCCTCCGGTGTCGTCAGAAAAGCCGCAAAAAGGCGGCCGACATTGGGGTGGCGAGCACCCCTCGGCGTCAGCGTGTTCGTGGCGTAGAACTCAAAACTCCCCTCCCCTTTGGCCGCAGATACCATCTGCTCTATCGTGGCGCCAAGAGACGGGCCCGAGGACACTGCCAGGACAAGCGCTCCGAGGACAGATGCTACATAAGCGCTCAGCAAACGTCGCCTCGACATCGACAGACCTCCTTGGAAAAGACTTTTTCAAACCTGCGACAACGACGCACTTACCATATACCGGGTTAACGGTAAAGTAGCCATCGACAAATTTTTGCACGAAACCGGAGGATCTCAGAATAAATCTGTTCGCATGAACAGTGGACCGCCGGTAGTTGGACACTCTGCATCGAGGGTCGCACAAATAATAAGGCGGGAGAACCTTGTGCGACGACTGGTCGCGTCGCGGAAATCCACGGCTCACCGAACTGCGACACCGTCCAAATGCAAACATTCCGCGAAGATTTCAGTTACGAGAGCCTGATATGGAGCGGCACTGCGCACCCGCCGATAAAGGCAACGAGAGTTGGAAGCAGCAGCCAACAAAATCGTTCCGAGGGCTCACGCACTGCCGCACCGTCGCCCGCCAACTTCGAGGGGCAAAGGTTCGATCTTTTAACCTCGCCGGAATAAGGCGGCCAGAAAAGGCGCAGCGCAAAATGCGGCGCGGACTTCAGTTCAACCCGGATTCCGCAGTTGCGGATACGGCGTGTGCCTAGGCCTGGGGTGAGTCTGGAGTGGCGAAGACACTTAACCGCACAGTTGCGCAGTCCTTGTTGCTAGTTGGCAAGTTGTCGCCCTGGCTTTGAGGTCTCTACTTTACGCACCGGCTATGGTTGCCCACTCAGAGGCAGCGGCGTATTGTCTTCGCGACGAAAGGGTCACGCCAGGCTCCTTAAGAAACTTTCTACTGCGGAATTCGGGTTCAAACTTGGATTTCGTCATACCGGGGAAGCCGAAGAACAACTGAAATGGAGGCGGGTCGCCACACTGATCAAGCGATGCGCCGGATGCAGGTACTCGCTCAATCTTAACTTTCTCTCGCCCTCAGCAATTGCCTCGGCGGTATTTCTGCGAAAGAAGGTCCGCGAAATTTTCCGTCGCTATACTTAAATCGCGACGCGCATCACGGGCTCTGTGGATGGACTTTTCACTTCCGCGCTTTTGGAGCGCTCGAAGGGCAATGTGACCGTAAACTTCGAACCTTTACCGTAAACGCTTTCTGCTTGGATTTCGCCGTTCAACAGCTCGACGGCCTTTTTGACAATAGCCAAGCCCAGCCCGACTCCGCTCTTAAACCGCGCCCCAGAATTGTCTGCTCGTTGGAACTCATCGAAGATCAAGCGGATTTCTTCCGGCTTCATGCCTATGCCAGTATCTTCGACGACGATTCTGACCTGGCTTGCCGTTTGATCCTTCTCCATGCGCACATCAATACGTCCCTTCGGGGTGAACTTGACGGCGTTGGTGACTAAATTGAGAAGCACCTGTTCTACAAGAACGTGGTCCGACTGGATCACCACATCTTCGGTGGGCACGTCTAGATTCAACACGACAGACCCGTCTCCGCAAAGCAAATGGACATCGTCGGTGATGTTTTGCAGAACCTTGGTGAGTCGCACGGCCTCTCTTGCCGGCAGTACGTCGCCCGTTTTCAGTCTGGCAAGCTGCAGAATCCGCGGGAAATGCGACAGCAGTTCCGCCGCTGTGTTACGGATTTTTCCTAACGACGGGCGCTGCTTTTCCGGCAAATCGCTGAACGCGCCATTCAACAGTAGGTTGGCGTAACTCATGATGGCGTCCGGATTCCGGATTTGATGGGATAGATTGGCTATCAAATCTTCTTTGAGCCTGTTTGCCGCGAAGATCTCATCCAGGGCTCGTCGAAGCTCACTGTTTTGTTTATGAATTAACACAACAGCGCGCCCCAAACCGAGATAGGAAATCAACAGCAAGAGCCCGAGACCCCCTATTACAGTTAGCCCGACCAGCAAGCCTGTGCTCCTAAGAGTATGAACCAATGGGTCTGCGTTCATGTAGACTTCCGCCACCCCGACTGGTTCATCCACACCTATCATATTGATAGGGACGTAAAGCTCCATGAGAGTGCGGAACTTAGCCCGCTCGAAGCTGTGTTCCTCTT
>JBFJNS010000365.1:0-3546 GCA_041618055.1 Binatia bacterium | reverse complement strand
TAGTGCTCCACGTTTTCGTCCGGGTTTTTGGAATCCCATTGGGAGGCGAGCTTGCAGTTCTCGCTGATTTTCACTTTGGCCTTGGTTCCGGTGACATAGTAAGAGATCTGGTCCCCGGGCTGATAAGGCCGTTCCGACCTCAGAGCCAGCTCGTAGGGGGCTGCGGCGTTGCGTTTTTTTGCCTTGACCTTTGTTTGATACGCGTCCAGCGAGTCCTGCAGCGTCTCCGTTTTCATCAGCCACGAAATATCCCTGCGGTGGTGAGCGATTTCATCCAAGTAACGCTGATAGAGCACGGGGATAGCTTCTTTTTCCCCTTTTAGAAGGAGTAACAGCATCTCCTCAAGCCACTCCCGCTGAAACGGCTCTAACCCGCGCGAACGCAGCCCCGACCCCTTGATGAGGAGCCGACCCTGTTCGTCCAGCAGCGCGTAATTCTTCATTTTATAACTGAACATCGCCGGATATCGGCCGTCGAGTTCGAGTTCGATGCCTTTGGGAAGAATTTCACCTAGACTTGCAATCAGTTTTTCTTCTTCGTCGGCTGTCGTGACATCTTCGGGCGGGACGAAATAGATTCCGTCTGTGTCCACCTCGATGATGGCCGCCCCCTTTTTTTTCAACCACGAGACGGCGGACTGGATCAATTCCCGACCCTTGGCGGTCACTTCGTTGGCGGCGTCGAAATCGTTGAAATGACCCATCTGAAAGCCAAGATAGCCGTAGAAGGAATTAATCAGAATCTTGAAGGTGGATTGGAGGGCGTTGAAATAGATCCTGCTCTCCTCGTCGCGAGCCTCCCGCGCGAGTTCTTTGGCCTTCACCCGGAAGGATCGCAGATCGCGCAGCAAACCGGGAAACACGCCAAGCTCGTCCTTTTTGGGCAAGTACCGATACACCAGCATGATGGAAGGATAGAGGGAGGTGACGTCGCAGTGGAGCACGTTGCGCGCTGTCCCTTGGAACTCCATCTTGGTGAACCCGCCAGCAACGTCGCGCCCTTCATCGGGGTGTGGGACGGCGTGACGCTGGTGCAGGTATTCGCGCAGGAACAAGGCGTCGATTTTTGTCGCGTTGCCCCGCAGGGGAATATTCTGATAGCTGTACGGGAAAATCTTCGCCTCGACGAAATAGCTCGGCGACAGCAGTTCGGAAATCGCGCGGGTCTCGCGCACGTCGTCCAATGCGTAACGAAACAACGTGTCGGCGTCGTGGTCGAAATACCAGCTCGCTTTGTCTCCCGGTATGTAGGTTCGGTCGTCCGTGGCAACCCCAAAGTGTCGAGCAATCTCCTTTAGGCCGAAACTTTCCAGCTCCCGCGTTGCAATGTCGTAGTGCTGGGCCAGAATCCAGGTGTCGATGATGTGGCGACCGAAGATTTCATATTTTCGATATGTGATGGACCGTTCGGCGACCTGCATGCGCGACGCGTGGCCGCTCATCCGAGAGCCATCACGGCCCAAACTGAGGTCTACCTTATGTCTCTTGGCTCGTGCCTCGATGTATTCCAAATCGAACCGAAAGAGATTGTGGCCTTCGATGACGTCCGGGTCCCGCGCCTGAATTTCTCTGACAAATTCCTGCAGCATCTCCGCCTCATCGAATTCTTTGCCGGAGATCACCCTTTCCCAACCCGTGGAATCGGACAGAGCAATGGCGGTAATGCGGTCAGAAACGCGAGACGGGTTGGGGAACTGGAAGCCTTCCTGGCAATAAGTTTCGATGTCGACTTGCACACGCCTCAAGTCGTGGAAACTCATGCCGAGAAAATGAGTCTTGTCCGAAAGCAAAAGGAACTGATGCAGCGCATCGCTAAAATACCAGTAGGGGGCGTCATTGGCGGACGGGTTCTTGCCGCTCTTCTGCTGTAAAAATGTTTTGGCGGCGTCCAGTTGCCGCAGATTCGGGAAAAGAACGAGTCGGTTGAGTGCGCCGCTACCAGGGAGAGTTCGGATTTGCGCCTCGCCAGCCCACCCTTTCAGCCATTGGTCGCCTTCGAGCAGCAGAAAGGGTTGAAACGATTCGGTATGCGAGCGGGTCTCATCTTCGTCGCGGGAAAATATCCTCACCTTGTCTCCGCCCTCGACCTCGAAGGCGATGAGTGCCGCAGTGCGATCCCGCCCAAATAAGACCTCGTTGTGCTCAAATTGTGGAGGAATTTGGTGGCGTTGATTTTTCATTAAGCTATTTTCAACTATACCAAACATGCGGCGGGAGTCCTAGAAGACTCAAAGCTTCGTGAGGAAGCGTCGCTCGGGTACCGTTGATGTTAGCAGCCGCTCCGGCTGCGGTTGCGTGTAAAAAGGGCTGGAGGAATCCGCCTGGATTGTGTTAATATCTAAAGTGTCATGATCGAACCTCTCAGCTTCGAGAGCCGTCCGACCTTGAAGAATCCCGTACTGCTGTTGTCTTTTGCGGGTTGGAGCGACGCGGGAGCATCGGCGACTACGGCCGTTCGCTATATCTGTGATCAACTCCTCGCCCGGCACTTTGCGAGCATCGATCCAGAGGAATTTTACGATTTCTCGGTTCAGCGACCCATAGCTCGTCTCACGGAACAAAAACAACGGGAGATTCATTGGCCCACATACGACTTTTATTACGGCTCGGGAATGGGGGCCGACCGGGATTTCGTGCTGGGTGTCGGCATTGAACCCCAGCTTCGCTGGCGAACCTTCACCGAGACCATGCTCCGGTTCATCAGCGAGTGCCGCGTCGAATTGATCGTGACTTTAGGCGCCTACCTCGATGAAGTGCTCTACACAAGGCCTGTGCCCCTTACGGGATTTGCCACCGATCCGAAGCTCGTGGAGGAACTTGACCTTGTCCCCTCCAGGTATCAGGGCCCGACGGGGATTATCGGAGTTTTGAACGACGCCTCACGCAAAGCCGGCATTCCCAGCGTGAGCCTCTGGGCCGCCTTGCCCCATTACCTTTCCGTGCCTGCCAATCCAAGAGGAGCCTTGGCGTTGCTCCTTCGGCTCGCCCAGTGGTTGGGGCTTCGCCTCGATACGGGTCCTCTGGAGCGGGCGGCAGCCGATTTTCAGGCTAAAATCAACGAGGCGGTGAACGCCGATCCCAAACTCTCTGCCTTTGTGCGCGAGCTCAAGAAACGTGAATTCGAACAGTGAAACTCTCCGTCTTGATCCCCGTCTATAACGAGGAGCGCACCCTAGAAGAGATCGTACGGCGCGTTTCCAGCGTGCAAATTCCGAAGGAGATTATCCTTGTGGATGACGGTTCTCAAGACCGCAGCCGGGAGATCCTCACCCGCCTGCAGGACTCTGGGAACAGCAAGGGCGATCCGCTCAACGACATCAAGGTGGTCTTTCAACCCTTTAACCAGGGCAAAGGGGCAGCCCTCAAAACGGCCCTCAATTACGTCACCGGCAATGTGGTCATCGTTCAAGATGCCGATCTCGAGTATGATCCAAAAGATTATCCCGGGTTACTGGACCCGATCCAAGCGGGCCTCGCCGACGTAGTTTACGGAACGCGTTTCGCGGGAGGCGGCGCGCACCGCGTGCTGTTCTTCTGGCACTCTAT
>JBFJNS010000364.1:0-3547 GCA_041618055.1 Binatia bacterium | reverse complement strand
GAGTGGATCGATTACGGACTCCACGCAGTTCCCGGGAACCAGGTCTTTGATGGGCAGTCCGATGATGGGGAAGTTTATGGGCCCGTTAATGCCGTTCGCCGCAAAAAGGAGCTGGCGAACGGATGACAGAGGCTTTTCTTCCGGGCCCTTCCCGCCCCGGCCGATGTCTTCCACGGTTGGGGTGACGCCGATGTTGTAAAAGCCGTTGTCATAGATGGCCGGCCGGCGGTCGGCCATGAGCATGGGCTCTATCAAATTGCCTCCGCCCTGGGCGTTGCGCACCGACGCGTTGGTGAACTCGGGGCCGCCGTGGCAATTGACGCAGCGCCCCTTATTCACGAACAGGTTAAGTCCTCTCAATTCAGCTTCTCCGAACCCGTCGTTGAACACGCCCGTTTCCATCCACTGGTCGAAGGGGCTGTTGGGGGATACAAGCTCTGCCTCATATAGCATGACAGAGACACCGAAGAAAAAGGAAAAGTTAGCCTCCATCTGGGTGAAGGTCCTTTCAGGATGCAACGCGCCGGCAATGTCCTTACGCCGGGAGACGTTGGCATTCCAGAACTGGGGCTCGCCCAGTGATTGCAAGAAACTGTGGGCTCGAATGGTGGTGACTGAGGCGTCCGGCAAAGAGATGAGCTTGTTGGAATCCCACAACGCCGGGTTGAAAGCCTCCTGGATGAGTTCCGAATAGGTCTTGGTCAGGCCAAGGCCCGAGGGATGCCGCACGGTCGAGAGCAGGCTGTCGTCGGGGTGCACCTGCTGCGTTTCTAAAGCCCGTCGATTCACCACCTTCTTCCCGACATTGGGCCATATGCGGCCTGTAAAAGACATTTCAAACTTGCTCAGAGGCGGGCCGACGGCCTGAGAGGCGAGGGACGCAAACTTCATGCTTACTTGTCGCGTGGCAATGTTGCCCCTCCCGTTGCCCCTGACGAAGATCTTGGCTTCACGGTCGGTGCGGCCGAATGGAGTCACTCCATTGAAATTGAAGTTGGCCCGGCCGTCCCAGAAATTATGGAAGTTGAAGATGGAGTTGATGACGGTGGGAGTGTTGCGCGGCTCCACTCTGCGGACATTGACCTTACCGTCGAAAAAGCCGTTCACGGCTGGTACCAAAAAATTGGCTTCATCTCGTACCGGAGTTCCTTTATCCCGAATGTTCGCGGACCCCAGAGCGTTCGGATTGAAGATGTTTGCGTCAATGACACTTTCAAAGTCGGTAAGGAAGTTGCCCATGGAAGAGACAACATCGTTCGTGTTATCCGGCGCCGGAGAGAGTATCCCCCCAACCTCAATAATGACATTGTCGCCGTTGCCGATGTTCTTGACGAAAGGAAAGTCCGGCCCGAGCAGGGTGTAGTTCGGACCGCGATTGCCGGGGACAAGCTGGAACTCCAGATCTTGAGCGCCCTCGGCGAAATGGAACCCTCGGATGTCGCCCCCGCGGTTGTTCCGAATGCGGAGCAGATCCGGACTCAACTGGTTCTTATGCCGGTTATCGGCGCCGGCATGGAAGTGACACGAGGCGCAGGCCTGCCCGTCGCTTCCGACGGCCATGTCCCAATAGAGAGCCTTTCCTAACTGCGCCGCCGCCAGGCGGGCATTGTTGTTCTTCGGGTTGAGAAAGGCTTGAAGGTTATTGGGCAGAGGCACTTTGTAGTCGGGATTCAAGACCAGGGGCTGTCCCTCGGCGTCGGCGGCTGTAATGGCCCGGCGAAGAGACTCCAGGCCGTGAAGTCGGGCATCGTCGGGCGTCACGATCGGTTCGGCCCAAGCCTTTCTCACCGGGGTGATCCCGAATGAGATCTGCCCGGCGACGAGCACCAGTACGAACCAGGCCGGCGTCTTGCGTTTGAGTCTTGTGAGTCTAAACATAGAGTTCTCCCCTCTTCAGCGGAACTAGCCCAATTATTCGTTCAACATTCGTTACTGTCCTTGGCGCCTTTCTTCCTCAAGCAAGTCACGAAAAATCCACCCTGCTCAAGGTACCTTGTACGGCGGGCCGATGAATTTGCGATCAGAGGCCATTCATCTATTCAAGAAACATGCCCGAAAGGTGAAATACTGGAAGAAAACGAGAATGCCCCGCCGCTACGGCGAGTTATGAGTGACGAGAAGGTCGTGGTGAGCCGATTTGAAGCAAAGGAAAGTGCGGCATGCCACAGAAATGGGGCGCCACAGAAGTGTGGCGCCACGGCAATTATTCTGCGGTCGGACCGGGGATCCCGTACTTCCCGATCTTGCGGTAAAGGGTTTTCCGGTCGATGCCGAGCAACCGGGCAGCCTTCGCCTTGTTCCCTGCAGTTTTTTCGAGAGCCGCAACGATCGCTTGGGGCTTGGCATCCTGCGTTCCGGCGGCGGAGCAGACCCGGCCTAGGGAATTCTCTTTCATGTAGGGGGGAAGGTGATCAACCGTGATGATCTTCTGATTGCAGACGACAAAGGCATGCTCCAGCACGTTCTCAAGTTCCCGTACGTTGCCCGGCCATGAGTAGTCGAAAAAAATTCTCGCGACGTCGGAAGAGATCGCCTCGACGTCCATGTGGATCTTCCGGTTGAGCTGTTTCAAAAAGTGCTGCACCAGTAGCGGTATGTCCTCCCGCCTCTCTCTAAGGGGCGGCAAGCCGATCTCTACAACCCGAAGGCGGTAGAGAAGATCTGCTCGGAACTCGCTGAGCCTGACCTTTTCCTGAAGATCTTTATTGGTTGCGGCGATGACCCTTACGTCTACCTTTATCGGGGTCGAGTCTCCCACCCGCTCAAATTTCCTTTCCTGCAGGACCCTGAGGAGAGCCACTTGGACCCTCGGGGATAAATCACCGATTTCATCGAGGAAGATCGTCCCGCCATCGGCTCGCTGAAACCTGCCGATGGTCTCGCTTATGGCGCCGGTGAATGCTCCCTTGACGTGGCCAAAAAGCTCGCTCGCGAGCAATGCTTCAGACAAGGTCGAGCAGTTGACCTTCACGAGGGGCTTATCCCTGCGTGGCCCGAGCTGGTGCAGAGCCTCGGCGACCAGCTCTTTGCCAGTTCCGCTTTCACCAGTGATGAGGACAGTCGTTTCCACATCGGCCAGGGCCCTTATCAATGCGTAGGTTTTCTTCATGGGCCTGCTCTTGCCGACGATTTTGTGCAAACGCTGACGTTCGCTCAGGTTGCATTCCAGATTCGCTGCGCGGGTTTCGTCCTTGCACACCAGTACGGCGCCTGTGAACAGGCCTCGACCGTCGATGAGAGGGTAGGTGGAAAGATCCACGATTTTTGGCGTTTGCGTGCGCCTGCACTCCACATGTCTCGCTCTCACGGGTTGCCGCTTTGCGAGGGTTTCCGCGAGCGCCTCCAGGCATTTTTCTCTGCATCCGGATATCAGCGATTTCATGTCCTTGCCAATCGCGTCGCGGTCAAATCCACAGATACGCCTGGCCGCCTCGTTCGTCTCGGTTACGCAGAGATGTCTGTCCACGGTTACAATCGATTCATCAACGCTGCCAAAGACTGCGGCGAGGCGTGAGCGATACTCTTCCCTTTCATCGGCGGCTCTCTT
>JBFJNS010000363.1:0-3548 GCA_041618055.1 Binatia bacterium | reverse complement strand
AGCGCCTAGACGGGTGCCTGAAGCCGAAGATCTCCTCAACGGCAAGAGTACGGAAGAAGCGATTAGAACTCTCGGCCAGGCGGGGCAGGTTGCCGCCAGCGCCGCCCAAGCCATGAGTGATCTGCACGGCTCACAGGAATACAAGGAACACATCGTCCAGGTGCTTTTGAAGCGCGCTTTTCAGAAAGCGCTGGGCCACAACTGAGAGGGGTTGGTTCCATCCATGGCCAATTTGACGACAAGACGTTCAGATGTTCAGACGCTGCCAATATCATTCACGCTCAACGGTAGATTGCAGGAGCTGGAAGTCGAACCCCATGAGCTGCTTTTGGATGTCATTCGCGAGCGCCTGGGGCTGACGGGAGCGAAAAGGTCGTGTGATGTGCAGGTCTGCGGGGCATGCACCCTGCTCGTCGATGGTGAGCCGGTAAGCGGCTGTACAACGCTCGCGTTCGAGGTTAGAGGACGGAGCGTTCTAACGATTGAAGGTTTGGCGAACAACGGCCAGTTACACCCCTTGCAGCGGGCGTTCATCGACCACGGCGGTTTCCAGTGTGGTTTCTGTACTCCCGGGATGATTCTCTCTGCGAAAGCACTCCTCGACGAGAATCCAAATCCAACGGAGGAAGAGCTCAAACATTACATGCACGGCAATATCTGCCGCTGCACCGGGTACAAGAAAATCATTGAGTCGATTATGGCCGCCGCAAAAGAAATGCGCTCCGCTACCCGCCGTTAACTACTGGCTAATCTTCTATTCCGTATACTTTCCACTGACTCGCCACGAGATCTAAATATTGCTTTGGCGGAAGGGAGACCGCAGAATACTCGTGCTTGCGCGTGGCGTCTATGCCGATGCGCGAACCAACGGAACGGCATAGGTGATGTTGGGGGACTGAGGGCCGCCCCTGTGACGGCGAATTCATCCAGTGCGAAGGTTAATTCGGCGATTTGGTTATTATGCCCGTATTTCAGCGCGCATGAAGACAATGTAGGAAATGCCGAAGCACACAGCCAAGAGAGCAAACAGAGTCGTGATATGAGGCCAAATCAGGTTTAGGCTTTGAGCCAGTGCCAGCGGCGTCGGCAGGATACCCTCAGCCTGGCTCTGAAAAGCGACGCCGATGACCCGTTCCGTTGGATTGAGGAGCACGCGAACACTTTCGGAGTAAAGCGAACTGGGGGAAAGACGCCCCAAAAAATCAAGGATGCTTGCTTGCCGGGCAATCAGCTCCGGCGTGGATGTGTTGGGCACAATGGCCACTGCGATCGCCTGACTGATCACGGGCATGAACAAGAGCATGAAGAGCCAAATCGCCATGGATGCCAGGGCAGCAGTGACAGTCTTCTGGAAAAGTAACGAGAATAGCATTGCGAGGGCAAGCCAAAACCCAAGGTAAAATATCCCTACGGCGGTAAAAATGAGCATCCGCCAAAGCTCTTCGGCATTAGGCGGAAAGCCAAGAAGGGTAATGCCAAGACCCATCACCAGCAACAGAATCGAACTCCAAAGCACCCCCACCGTGACCAAACCGGCAAAGAACTTCCCATTGATCAAATCGTCTCGATAGATGGGTTGCGATAATACCCGGCTCAACGTGCCGCGCGCGTATTCACCGCTGATCAAATCGAAACCCAGTACGATGCCAACCAGTGGCCCAAAGAATCCCAGGAAAGTTGCCAGAGAAAAGAAAGTTTCATCGCTTGAAGTGAGTAGCAGCAGGAATACATATTGCGGGGGAAGCCGATCCGCAAGGCTTTGAATGGCCTGTCCGGTCGTGTAGGTTGCCCAAAGGCCGGTGAGTACGATGATGACCAGCAGGATCATGAATCGCCGGCTGCTGAAATGGTCCGCCAATTCTTTCCAAAAAACAACATTCATAGTCAGGCCTCGCGGAAATACTTCAGGTAAATTTCTTCCAGCGTCGGATCTTCGGAACGAAGTTGGAGCAGGGGAAGACTTCTGGAAGCGATGAGGGAAACAATTTCAGGTCGTACGTCTCGCGTGCAACGCAGGAACCAGCCACGGCCGCGTTTCTCAATTTCGTCCACGCCCGCGATCGCTTGCAGATCCCGCTCGAGTCCGTCGGTGTTGCCGCCGACTTCGAGCAGAAAATTCCACTGGCGTCCCTTGAGAATCGCTTTCCCGAGTTGATCCATCTGCCCCTGCACGATCAGCCGCCCTTTGACGATTATTCCAACTCGATTACAGATTTGTTGGACCTGTTCCAATTGGTGCGAGGACAGCAACACGGTTAGGTTGCGTTCGCGGTTCAGAGATTTGATCATCTCCAAGATGCGAATGGCTCCATCCGGGTCGATTCCCAGTGTAGGCTCATCAAGGATAATGGCGCGGGGATTCTTGATCAGAACTTCGGCGATGCCGAGCCTTTGCTTCATGCCGCGTGAGAACTCGCGGACTAGACGACGGCCGTCATCGCTCAGACCCACCTGATCCAAAACCTCGGATGATCGGCGCCGCGCTTCGTCTTCCTCGATGCGGTTGAGCCTGGCCATGTAGAGAAGGTTTTCTCTGGCGCTCAAGTCCTCATAAAACCCGGGATTCTCCGGAAGGTAGCCAACTCGCCGTTTGACCTCTAGCGGCTGACGTGCGGGATCGAAGCCGCAAACAGAGACGCGGCCCGAGGTCGGCTCGGTGAGGCCGAGGAGCATGAGTATGGTCGTCGTCTTCCCAGCACCGTTGGGCCCGAGATAGCCGAAGATTTCCCCTTCCTCAACCGCTAAGCTAAGCGCGTTTACCGCGAGTTTGTCACGGTAGCGCTTAGTGAGGTTTTGCGTTTCTACGACCGCACTCATCTGCGCCCCAGACGGAAGAACACGATTATCAGACCCAACACGACCAGAGCCACGACACCGAAACCGACCCAGCCCCATATGGTGGGCGTCGATACGGTCACGCGGAAATCCACCGCTTTGGGCGACCCCTCCGCGGTGTTGGGTGTAAACGTGAGAAGATAATCTCCCGCAATCGTTCGAGCCGGTGCAAGAATTTCAGCTTTGATTTCCCTTACATCACCCGGGTTAATAACATCAATCTTTTCGGGTTTGAACTCGACGGTCCATTTCTCCGGCTTTCTTGATGCGATGATATTGAGATTGCGAACGGGCGCACTACCGGCGTTACCGACAAAAATATCGACAGTTGTCTTTGTTCCCGCACTGAGAGTCGTATTAAGGGTTTGATCGCGAGTGACCATCCGCAGATCCGCGAGTCCTTTGAGAGTCACGTTGATATTTGTCGAAGCTTCGAGCGCCCCGGCCCGTGCGCTGACGCTGATGGGATACTCTTTGGGCTCTGCCCGAGCGGAAGGGTCAATTTCGACGCTTAGGGTTTCTGAGCCATCTTCCTTGAGCTGGATCGAGGAGATGACCTGGTCACCAAACTGCGGTTTGAACCTTACCGACCAACCGAGGGGCGCCTGAGCGACCAACGACGTCGTGAGCGCTTTTTTGGTTTCATTTTTCAGATCGACGGTAAACTTGAGGGTCTGCCCGGGGCTGGCGCTCAGAACGGGATATTGGCTTGT
>JBFJNS010000362.1:0-3584 GCA_041618055.1 Binatia bacterium | reverse complement strand
AGGTGACGCATTTCGAGTCCGGAGCCTTAACTGCCGAGCGGGACGTGGTCAGCCTGCGCGATTTACTCAAAGAACTCGAGGCAGCCTACGGATCCCGGCAAGATCAATCGGTGATTCTGATTTGGGAGGTCCCAACGGAGCTTCCAGAGCTCGAGACGGATGCGACCAAACTCAAACAAATCCTTCAAAACCTCATCAACAACGCTTTGAAATTTAGCAATCAAGGGAGTGTGAAAGTCTCCGCAGCCCATGACCAGGCAACGAACTCCGTCACATTCAGGGTCGAAGACACAGGCATCGGTATTCCCCCGGAGTCATTGAATAAAATCTTCGGGAAGTTTTATCAGGTCGATAGCTCACACACGAGGAAGCACGATGGCACGGGGTTGGGGTTGTATATCGTAAAGCAATTTAGCTTGCTTCTGGGAGGCAAAGTGGAAGTGCAGAGCGAGTTGGGACGCGGCTCGACTTTTGCTGTGATACTTCCGGTGGGGCGGGTCGCCGGGAAGAAAGCGAGCACGGAAGCGGCGGCGTGACGAAAGGGCTGTCGCCGACACTTGGGCAATCAAGCAATTCACGAGGCCCGGCCTTTGAAGCTCCCCCTGGTGCCCCATCGCTCGTCTCGGGCGGCGGCGAGGTCCCATGGGAGGGCAAGCGCACGCGATGGCGTGAAACGGTACGCTGGCATAGCGCGCCGCCCATCTTTAGGGGGAGGGAACTGGTTGAGGGCTTGCCCGCCGCTATCCTTCCAGCGAAAGCGGCTTGCCGTTCAACGTGACCGAGGTTTTTACCGGCACCGGATTGATCATAGACTGGAGCGTGAAACAGGTCTGCTCGCCCATCCTGATCAAGTGGCGGATTTTTTCCGGCGGCTCGCTGGATTCCACTTCAATTTGAGATTCCAGACCGAGAGCGCCGCCGCGCATGGTGCCCTGAAGCGCCGATCCCTTCATGAAGAAGCGCGTGACCTGTTTGAGTCGAATCGATTTGACGTCGAGCTTCGCGATGGTCCCGTACCGGGACAGCTGGGTGAGCATTCAAAACGCGATGCCGGCGCTGAAATAGGAAAGTGGCGGGGGCGCCGAGTCTTCTCCCGACAGATAGGCGCCCTCGTCGCAGATGATCGAGAACGTGCTGCCTTCGGGCTGCTCGAGACTCACGATGGCGCGCTTTTTCATTCCCCCCAGACTCTCCGCCTCTATGGACACGCGCAACTCGCGATCCTGATGGGGCTGCAAGCTGCCGGGTACGCCGCCGGCTCCGGGCTTGGCAACCCGGGACTTGATTTTTTTAACGATCTCTTCGGCCATAATTTCTCCCCCTAAATGGCGAATGGCGAACCCCGCCGTGCCGTTGCAGATTCATGGTGAATAAACTCACCCCCAGTACGGCCCGTTACGACTGCCGAAAGATTATCCGAAACGGTAATTTAAAGTCAATTTTATGTGGGAAGGATTCGCGAAAACCGAAGTTTAGGGCTTGCGGCGCTGACAGGCGCGCTCGGTTCCACTGGAGCTAACCGTCAGCGGGCAAGCGGTTGCAGTTTCCCTATTCGCAAGGATTATTCTTAAAAAATTGGTCACTCTGGAGAAACCAGCCAGCGATACTCTGCTTTAAACATCCATCGCCGCACTCACTGATCCGTTGCCCATAGGATAAATATTGTCGGGTTACTTTAAAAACCTTCTCTTCTGTCTAACCAGGGCTTCGGATACTCCGTAAATGCATAAGAATAATTCGTGAAGTTATTCGCATTTGCGCGTGTAGTGATAGCGACAATTCTCATTACTGAGAAACAAATTCGCTTGGATTCTTGCTTTATCAATTATTGCCAATAGGAGAAGCTAATTTTCCGCATGTTCGCAACTAACCGGCGTCTGGCATATCTCTTGCGCTTTTCCACAATAAAGATTTCGGACCGGAGATAGAAGCAGCGGTTATCCCCAACATTTAATACGGGTGAGCGCATGGATGAAAATAGCGCAAACGCCTCCCTTGAACTAATTCGCCGAAAAGAATTTGAGTTGGCAGACCGAATCCGCGATGCCGAGCTCAAGGCCAAGGAAAAATTGGCTGCAGCAAAGACCCGTGCATCAGAGATTCGAAAACAGGCTGAAAGCGTCACGAAGATCGAAGCAGAACGGATCTATAAAGCCGAGATGGAGCGCGCGCAAGTCGGAGCGGCAGAGTTGTCTGAGTTAGCCAAGCGCGAGGCGGACGAGCTGACGCGTCGTGGCGCTCAGCAGTTGGAGCGAGCAGTGGGGATCGTTATCGATTTTATTTTCCCCAGCTAATGGGGCCACAGCATGCTTTTGCCCATGTCGAAAGTTCAAATTGTCGGCTCCAAGGAGAAGCTCGCAGCGACTTTACGGGTAATTCAACGGCTTGGGACGCTACAAGTAGAGGATATGGCAGAACATGGCCAAGGACCGATAGTTGCTCGACTCGCTCTCGATACAAAGGCGCAGAAGCATCGCGATGAAATGAATCTACTGGCGGCGCGTCTCGAGTCCCTCGCCCATATCGTACCGCCCGGCCTACCGCGAAGTAGTCTGTCCCGCTCTTATCCAGACGTTACCCTTAAAAGCACTGAGCAACTCATCGCCGAGGCCAGTCAGTTGGTCGACGCCGTCGGACCCAAGACACAAGAACTCATATTGCGGCGCGACGGACTTGAAGCAGAGCACGCATCACTGAGCCGCTACCAAGCAACGCTGCATAAGGTGTTGCCGTTAACGGCTGACATCCCTCGGCTTGCGGGTTACGAAACTCTCGCGCTGCTGATCGAACGGCGCTCCAGCGCCGTGCTCGATTCTATACGGCAAAGGCTCAGCGCCTTGGTCGGCGATAACTTTGATGTCAATGTGCGACATTTAGACCAGCAGACTACGGCGGCGATTTTTGTCTTTCCAAAGGAGCGCAGCGGCGAAGTCAATGCGTTGTTCGGTCAGGAAAACATCAGCCCGCTGCGCTTGCCTCAGGAGATGACCGGTACGTCATTGGCGGAAACGCTGGCGGCGATGGAGCGACGGCTTTCTGAAATCCCCGAGGCGATAGAATCCGTAGAAATTGAATTGCGCCAATTGGGCGAGTCATGTTGGCTTTCCGTGAAGCTGCTACGGGCGGCGATGAGCGATCGCCTGGCTCAGCTGGAAGTAGTTGGGATGTTGGGAGGCACTCGCTACATTTTTGTACTCGTTGGCTGGATTCCGCGGCGTAGCGTAGAAGGTCTCAAAACAGCACTGGCCAATCATGTTGGTCCCGAGGTGCTGGTGAACGAGTGCGAGGTTGACAAGGATGAAATGAAACGGGCTCCCGTTGCGCTTGCCAATCCTCCCGCCGTGAGGCCGTTCGAGTTTTTGATCGCTTTGACGGCGCTACCTCGCTACGGAGCCCTCGATCCCACTCCGCTCATGGCATTTTTCATGCCGCTCTTTTTCGGTTTGATTCTCGCCGATATCGCTTACGGCCTGGTCCTGCTCCTGCTTGCAACTCTCACGCTGCGTTTCTGCCGCAAGGGCGTATACCGGAGCCTGATGCATATCCTTTTGCTCTGCGGTTTTTGGTCGATTCTGTTTGGTATT
>JBFJNS010000361.1:0-3586 GCA_041618055.1 Binatia bacterium | reverse complement strand
TTTCATCGGACACCTCCAACGGGGTTATTGTCCCCTTTCTGGGTGTCCACCAAAACCGGACTAGCTCACCCCGACCCTGCTTTTCTTGATGGCCCAGTTTTTTCCGTGCCGCTGATCCAAGTCAAAGACTTTGGGCACAATTCGAGTAGCGTTTTAAAAGAGTATTTTTACAGGGCGGAGCGTCATGGCATATAGTATTCGTAGAGCTGATTACTATTACTTGATGGTTACGCCCGATGCTGAAGAGGGATATAAACTTCTTTCTCAATTTGCAGAGCTCGGAATCAACTTGCTCGCATTTACCGCAATTCCGTTTGGGCCCATGCGTTCGCAGCTCACGTTGTTTCCGGATGATCCACTGAAGATGGAAGACGCCGCCAAGAAGGCGGGCATTGCGTTGGATGGGCCGCATCCAGCTTTGTTGGTTCAGGGAGACGATAAGCTGGGCGTGTTGGCTGAAATCCACGAAAAGCTCTACGATGCTAACGTCCACGTTTTCGCCTCAAGCGGAGTTTCGGATGGGAGAGGCGGCTACGGGTACATCATCTATATTCGCCCAGAGGAGTATGAAAGAGCCGCCGCGGCGTTGCAGGTCTGATTAAACAAAACTTGATAAAGTGAAAAGCAAAAAGACTGGGTCAGAGTCTATTTAGTTAAAATGCCTCAATACATTTTGTCTGCGATTCCTTTAATTTCATCTTTTCTTCCCTGACCGCAGAAAATCAATAATCCGATTAGCTTACTCCGACCCTTACCTGCGTTCCGGTAAACCTGCTTCGCCAAAAGCGTTGACTACGCGCTGAAAGTCTTCAGGATTCTTATACGGTAAAATACGTCGTTTCTGTTCCAGGAAAAACAGGGCCGAGGCCGTAATGATGCGTTCCCCGCTTTAGCTGATCGGTCACGGCCCCGTTTCCTCACCATCGCCCACGTAAACGTACGCTGGTGACCGTGGATTCAACCAGGGCATGCTTCTCTTTGCTTATTCGTGCTCGGTTTTGACGAAACCGTTCTGCGTCCGGACGACGCACCCCGCCTCGACGAAGAGCGTTCTCAGCTTGGGTACCGCACCGCCGGGTATCTCCGAAGCCGCGGGCTCGACGACTAAGGGACCGGTAAACCAGTCTGCCGCCACCTCCCGCTTACTATCGAACAGATCGGGCAACATAATGAGCTCACCATTACGCCAGGCATACACACCGATCAGCCATAGGACGCCGTCGCGAATTTCCCAGGAGCCGATATAACCGCGCTTGCAGCTCGGTGTCCGTTGGTCGAAGACGGGCGGCGCGTCCTGGTCCCGAAGCCACGGCAGCAGCGGCGTCGTGTAGAGGGTGTGGAGGACGTCGTCGATCAGGATGATTTCGGGAAGCTGTTCCATGGCGGGTCGACTGTAAACGTAGAAGCAGGATAAATCACATGTTTCGTGGTGGAAAGGCTACTTGGTTTTCCATTCTTTTTGCAAAAAAAGCTGGTCTAGCTCACTGTTGAAACAACTGGAAGGGCTCAAAATACCTCGGCCTGGACTTCACTAACTGAGCGTGCCGGGAATGATCCATTTTGATATCGTATGGGCTCAGTTGACGAGACGAACGGGGTTTTCATCATGGCGGGCGGCTGGATCAAAGACGGGGCGGTGCAGGATCAGATCGACGCCAGCGTTGAAGACGCCGTCAAACGTGCGCGGAGCCAGTTACCCCGGGGCAAGAGCCTGAGCCACTGTGCGGAATGCGGCGATGAGATTCCCGAACCCCGCCGAAAAGCGATCCCGGGCGTGCGACTGTGCGTCGGATGCCAGACGGAGGTTGACCGTCAACAAACCGGTAACGCCGGTTATAATCGCCGGGGCAGTAAGGACAGCCAGTTGAGGTGAGTGAGAGAAAGTCGAGTGGAAACATTTCGGCTCTGATGCTTTTTTTCGTTTCGGGACCCGCGCTCCAAGTGAGATCGATATACTGTCCCTGACGCGACTCCCGGCGAGAGTTATGAAAGAGCTGATCCGCTTGAGCGCAACGGAAGCTGTCTCCCTACTGCGCAATCGTGAAATAACACCATCGGAACTGGTGGAGGCGGCGGTTGCCCGCATCGAATCCGTGGATGAGGCGGTGAACGCGCTGCCAATTCGATGCTTTCAGCGGGCGCGGGAGCAAGCAGAAAAATTTTCATCCGCAGAGCCATCGAAGGATCATCATTCCCTTCTCGGTCTTCCCATCGCGGTTAAAGACTATAACGATGTAGGTGGCGTGCCCACCACCTACGGCTCACCGATTTTCGCAGACAACGTCGCCGCGAGCTCCGATGCGACGGTCAGGAGATTGGAACTCAACGGCGCGATTCCTGTGGCCAAATCCAACGTGCCGGAATGGGCCGGCGGGCACACCTTCAATCCGGTATTCGGGATCACACGAAACCCGTGGGACACGCGGCGAAGCGCGGGCGGGTCGTCCGGTGGCTCTGCGGCTGCGGTGGCATGTGGATTGGTCTGGTTAGCGACCGGCAATGATCTTGGCGGCAGCCTGCGAACACCGGCCAGCTTCAACGGGGTCGTCGGGTTACGGCCGGGACCCGGGCGGGTTCCCCGGGGCTCGAGGCTTCAGGCCTTTGATTCATTGTGGGTCGAGGGCCCTATAGGGCGGAATGTTCGCGATGTCGCGCTCATGCTCGATGCAGGAGCAGGCCACGAGGTCGAAGATCCATTTTCCTTTGATAGCCGCGGAACCTCGTTCGTGGAGGCGCTTGAAGGAACAGATTTGCCCAAACGCGTAGCGTTCAGCCCGGACTTAAAAATAGTTCCCATGTCCCGCGAAATTGCTGCAATCTCGGAGAAAGGAGCTAGCCGGTTTCATGATCTCGGTGCAGAAGTCACCGATGATATTCCCGACTTCACCGGTGCGCTTGAAGGGTTTCAGACGCTTCGAGCCGTTCTCTTGGCGACGATGATGGGCCCGCTGCTCGAAAAACACCGCGATCGCATCGCCCCGGACATCATCGGCAATATCGAGCGCGGATTGAACCTCAAGCCGGAACAAATATTTGAAGCCGAACGCGATCGATGGCAGCTTTACCACCGCGTCGTCACGTTCTTCGATAACCACGATCTGCTGGTATGCCCGGCGGCATCAATCGCCCCATTTCCGGTCGAGCAGCGCTATGTGGAAGAGATCGACGGGCAGCCGTGCGAGACATATATCGACTGGTTCTCGATTACGTTCGCACTCACGATGACTTCCTGCCCTGTGCTGAGCTTGCCGTGCGGTTTCACCCCCGAAGGGCTTCCGGTTGGCATTCAAATCGTTGGCAAGCCGAGAGGAGAAGCTGCTCTACTCAGGGCCGCTCACCACCTCGAACAGATTCTGGGTATCGCGACACAGCTTCCCATTGAGCCGCGAACTTTCAGTGAATCGACGCGAATATCAAATGGTGCCGAGTAAGAAATGGTAGTAAGAAATGGAAGAAATGGAGCCGAGGTGTGATGGTCCGGGTTTCGTGGACACTGAGTTAAGGTACACCATGTCGCTGTTCGAACGTCATGGGGCTGACGTATCCGAGTGACTGATGCAGTCTCCTCGGATTGTAAAAGGTCTCG
>JBFJNS010000360.1:0-3589 GCA_041618055.1 Binatia bacterium | reverse complement strand
GCCGGTGGTGGTGGTTGTCGTATTTTTGGCGGCTTTCCAGGCTACCCGAGCTCTGGAAGACCTTATAGCCTTACTTCTCTTCTCCCTGTTAGGCTGGTTCATGAAAAGAGCTGCTTGGCCTCGGCCTCCCCTGGTCTTGGGGCTGGTCTTGGGATCGATTATCGAAGGCCGCCTTTATCTCTCCTTACAACTCTATGGCGTGGCGTTTCTCTTGCGCCCCGTAGCCCTGGTGATCCTTGTTCTGATCGTTGCCACGGTGGGGTACGGTGCATTTCAAGAGTGGCGCTCAAAACAACTGCTAAAGTTGTCTTTGGCTGATGAGACTTAGACTGACAATCATACTGAACTTGCTGTTGATCATCGTTTTTGGCTACGCGGCGATAAGCGCTTGGGATTGGCCTTACGCCACACGTCTATTTGTGTGGGCCATGGCTGTGCCGGCACTGCTCTGCCTTGTAGCGCAATTAGCAATAGACCTTCGTCAGGGGGTCCAAGCACCGCAATCGGACAATGTGCTGGAAACAGCCGATCTCCCGGTGGACCGTTCCATTCCGACCGCCCTCGTGGTTCAACGCGGACTCATTTTCCTTGCGTGGCTGTTGGGGCTTTTCGCAGCAATCTGGCTACTTGGTTTTCAAACGGCATTGCCTCTATTCATGATTTTGTATCTTGCGATTATGGCGCGTGCAGGATGGCGATTGTCTTTGGGTCTGACGGTTTTGGTTGCCGCCGTTCAGTTAGTGCTTTTCGAACAACTACTACAGATCGAGTGGCCGGAAGGGATTCTTGTTTCCTGGTTTGGAGAAATCATGGGCGGTTAGTGACCGTACAAATTATCATATGATCCTAAGTGTTTTGCCTTGAAAAAGCTCTTCCGGTTGCGCTTCCACCGCCTACGCCCAGCCGACTAGCAACACAAAACCTGTCAAGCAAGATAGAGATCTCATTTTCATCGCGGAAGCTGTTCCCATGACATGAACATATTCTTCTGCTCTTTCCTTGAGTGTGAATCACACAACGCCAACTGACGAATTTGATTGCAGCACTCATGGGTTCATAGCTTATGAAGGCAACCATCTCTTTGCGGTTCGATTGGGGCTTGGAGTTTCTGCAGACTCCCTGCTGGACGCCATGGTCTCCGGACGCTGCGGGCTCTTGATCGGTTCTTTCCAGGGAGACGGCGCGCCTTGATATACCGCGGGCCCGTTAATAAAGTGTCGCGCCTGTTCCAACGTTTCCACGAAGGGCATATCCAACGCATAAAGGCTCTTGCCCCTCGGCCTTGGCCCCCCCTTGGATACATGGCCCCAGAGCGGGTGGCCTACAATGACCTCCGCCATCCAAACGGCTTCTATGAGTTTTTCCAGGTTCACGCCGGTGTCGATCCCCATTTCTTCCATCATATGAACCAGATCCTCGGTCGGCGCCAAACCCGCCGCCCTCCCGTTCCCGCAGAAGGGACATCCTCCCATACCGCCGATAGCCGGCTGCAGGCACAACGTATCTGTCGCGTCCAGCATTTTGATGCAAACGTAGGATGACGTCAGGGCCATTCCCCGAGTGTCGTGCAGGTGCAGGTTAAAATTCTTGATGGAAGGCCATCGCTCCTTGATCGCGGCCACCTGCCGTTCCACTTGATCCGGCATGTTCCAGCCCATGGGGTCGGAAATGCCGACCTTGGTCACTGGGATACCCGATTCTTCCCAAAGCCGATACTGCCGCTCCAGCATCTGCATTCGGTCCTCTTGAGGCACTTCGCCGGTCCAGTTTGATCCCCAGGCCGCGCTGATACTAATCCCCGCCTCCTTGGCGTTTTTTGCCTTTGCCTCTGCGACAACCTTGGGCCACCTAGATATCTGTTGGGTGATGGTTCGATTGATATTGCGCTGGGCAAACACATCACACAGGTAAACGGAGGTCCGGGCTTCGTACTTTTCGTCCGACAGCGGCGGAACATACTTACGCAGTCTCTCTCTGCCCATCTCATTAAGCGCCGTTGCCGTATAGGTGACACCAGGTTTTGGATGGAACCCTCTCACTAGCTCATCAATAGAGGCCATCTGCGGCACCCACCTGGGACTGACGAACGAACCCACCGCGATTTCTTTCAACCCCGTTTCTGACAAAGCATCGAGCAGCCGAATCTTATCCGCGACCGGAATGTCCGAACGTTCAATCTGCAAACCGTCGCGCATACCTTCTTCAGTTAAGACGATCTGAGGATAATGACTCATCTGGTCCTCCCAACGGCGTGGTGATCTCTATCCTTACTGCTGCATCCGAGCTAATAACCTTTGAACGATGCAGACCGTTTGTCCGCGAAAGCTTCGGCGCCCCCCCTCGATCTTGACTTTCATAAAGACTAGGGCTGAGGAAGCTATCTTTAATGCAATCCTAAGAATCAACGAAACATGAACGACACTGACAGCAAACACGCGTCCGCCTGACATCGTTCTGTTTCCTCCTTCGCGGTTCTTACCGTGCGTAAAAGTGCTTTTGCGTTTGCGATTAAGCGCGGATGGCTTTCGCGGCTAACGCTGCGCTCGTCCCCGCAAGCCTGCCGAACACCGCTCCTTTCATCAAGCCGGAGCCCCCCGGATAGTTGTGATAAAAAGAGCCGCCGGTGATTTCGCCCGCCGCAAAGAGTCCTCGTATGACATGACCTCCCGTGTCTACAACCTGGGCCTGCTCGGTAATACCGATGCCGCCGAATGTAAACGTAATCCCGCACGTCACCGGGAACGCGTAGTAAGGCGGCGTGTCCAGCCTTTGAGCCCAATTGGATTTAATCGGCGTTATTCCCTGGGTAGACTTCCCGTCTCTTTTCGACGGATCGAAAGGCCTATCCTCAATCGCCTCATTAAAGGTGTTTACGGTTTGCACCACATTGTCCCAGTCCAGGCCGGGCAATTTTTTGGCCAGAGCTTCGATCGAATCCGCCGATACGTGCGAGCCCCGGTTGTATTCCGAGCGCAGCAGAGGTCGGACCTTGTTGTCGAAAATCTGGTAAGCGGTTCTCCAAGGCAGACGTAAGACTTCCCTACCGCATTTCGCATACGTGTAGCTGAAGAAATCTTCGCCCTCGTCGACGAACCGTTTGCCGTTGATATCGACCATGATGCCGTAAGGGTAGGAATACCGATGTTCATAGGCCGCCTCGACATCTGGAGCCTCGGCATCGACTAAAACCGCATGACACCCACTCCAGTGGCCCGTGGGCTGCGCGCCCGCGGCCAGAGCGAAATTGAGAGATTCACCCGAGTTGTAACGGGACCCTCTAACTTTGACCAAATCCCAACCTGTCCCGAGATATCTGGCTCGCATTTCAGGGTTCGCCTCGAAACCTCCAGAGGCCAACACAACCGCGCGTCCCTTGATGTCTCTTAACCCCTCGGTCGTCAAAACTCGGATTCCTCTGATGGTTCCCTTCTTATCCATCAAGAACCCGGTCGCTTTCGCCTGATAAATAATGTCGATGCCCCGATTCTCCGCCGTTTCAAAAAGCGTCTCCACAAGTCCAAGCCCGCCATCATTCACCGAGATAACACGGCCCGACGGAAAGCGAATCTTTCCTCCCACCCGCACGGCG
>JBFJNS010000359.1:0-3599 GCA_041618055.1 Binatia bacterium | reverse complement strand
GCCATTGTCTCAGGTGCCCAAGGTCTCTTACTGGGTGTCACCAATCTCACGTTCGGCCACGTGCTCATGATCCTGATCGGGTCGCTCCTCTTGTATCTTGGAATCAGCAAAGGGTACGAACCGCTGCTTCTAGTTCCCATTGGCTTTGGCGCCATTCTGGTGAATATTCCGCTCGCCGGCCTGATGGAGGAAGACGGCATTCTGCGGTTCTTCTACAATACCGGCGTGCTGACCGAGGTGTTCCCGATACTGATTTTTCTTGGCATCGGGGCCATGACGGATTTTCAACCGCTTCTGGAAAACCCGAAAATAATTTTGCTCGGCGCCGCAGGACAATTTGGCATATTTCTCACCCTATTGCTGGCACTGGCGGTGGGATTCGACAAACTGGACGCCGTCGCGGTTTCCATCATCGGGGCGTGCGATGGTCCGACGGCGATTTACGTGAGCTCCAAGTTTGCGCCCCATTTGCTCGGCGCGGTTTCGGTGGCGGCCTACTCGTACATGTCTTTAGTGCCGCTTATCCAGCCGCCTATCATGCGCTTGCTCACCACTGATCATGAAAAAAGGATCGTCATGGGCGCGGTCAGGCAGCCGGTATCCAAGACAACGAAAATCGTCTTTCCGGTGGTTGTGACCATCTTTGCTTCAATTCTGGCTCCGATCGGGACGCCGCTCATCGGGACCGTCATGCTTGGAAATCTAATGCGCGAAAGCGGCGTCGTGGAGCGACTCAAAAACGCATCTCAAAATGAGATTACCAACATCGTCACTCTTCTCCTCGGGCTTAGCATCGGCGCCACCATGGAGGCAGATAAATTTCTTCGCGCCCAGACCCTGATGGTCTTAGGCCTGGGCTTGGTTGCCATCGGCCTGGATACGGTGATGGGAGTTCTCTTCGGCAAACTCATGTGCTTGCTCACCGGTGGAAAGGTCAACCCTCTCATCGGCGCAGCCGGGATTTCTGCCTTTCCGATGGCGGCTCGCGTGGCGCAGGTTCAAGGCCAGCGGTACAACAAAAAGAACTACCTGCTCATGCACGCCATGAGCGCCACTGCGGGAGGTCAGATTGGGTCGGTTATCGCTGCGGCGGTCATGCTGTCGGTCTTGAGGGGCATGGGAATCGTCGGCTAGCGTGCGCTGTTCATGTCGAAGTCAAGAGAAGAACTGGAAAAAAAGCTTGCCGCCCTGGAGCAAGCTGCCCTCCAAGGGGACCCCAAAGTCGTTGCGAAACTCAAGTCGGAGTCCAAGCTTACTTGCCGCGAGCGAATCGACAAGCTCCTCGACCCCGGCAGTTTCATCGAGGAGTTTATGCTCGCGGAAACGCAGTGTAGCGATTTCGGCATGGCCGAAAAGAAGCAGCCATCGGACGGGGTTGTCACAGGTTTTGGCAAGATTGATGGCCGGCCGGTTTACGTTTTTGCCCAGGATCGATCGATCTTGGCGGGAACGGTCGGAAGCACGCATGCAGAAAAGATCGCCTATGTCATTCAAACGGCGCGCAGGTTGGGGGTTCCCCTCATTGGACTGTGGGATTCCGCGGGGGCGAGAATCCAAGAAGGGCTCTCCGTCACTGCAGCCATTGGTAAGGTTTTCTTTGAAAATAGTATTTCCTCCGGCACGATTCCGCAAATATCCGCAATTCTAGGGCCGTGCATTGGCGTCGGGTCGTACTCACCGGCTCTCACCGACTTCATCGTGATGGTAGAGAAGTCCAGCCAGATGTTTATCACCGGGCCGGCTGTGATCAAGGAAGTTTTGGGAGAGCAGGTGACGATGGAGGAGCTAGGGGGGACGAAAATTCACTCCGAAGTCTCTGGTGTCGCGGATTTAATCGCGAAAAACGACGAAGAGTGCCTGTCTATGATCCGCCGCCTGATTGGCTACATGCCGTCCAGTTTCGAATGTCCTCCGCCGCGCAGGGAAACACGAGACGATCCCGGACGTTCACTCGATACCCTTGACAGCATTGTCCCGGACGACATGCGCCGAGCGTACAACGTGCTACACGTGATCAAAGCGATCGTTGACGATAATGAGTTCCTCGAACTAAAAGCCAAATTTGCGCGCAATCTCGTCATCGGGCTGGGCTGGCTCGATGGCCTTCCGGTGGGCATTGTTGCGAACCAACCCATGTTTCTAGGAGGGAGTCTCGATGTGGACGCCTCGGACAAGGCCGCGCGCTTTATCCGTTTCTGTGATGCATTCAATATTCCCATTATTACGCTAATGGATGTCCCCGGTTTCTTCCCCGGCAAGCAACAGGAACAGAAAGGCATTATTCGTCATGGGGCGAAGATGCTGTACGCCTACGCCGAAGCGACGGTGCCAAAGATTACCATCATTATGCGCAAGGGCTACGGTGGCGCCAAACAGGCCATGTGCACTCGAGAAATGGGTGCCGACCAGCTGTTTGTCTGGCCCAGCGTGGAGCTGGCGGTGATGGGCGGGGGCGGAGCAGTCAATATTCTGTACAGACGGGAGATTGAGCAGTCCGCTGACCCCGAAAAGACCCGCAAGGAAAAAATCCTTGAATTCTCCGATCGGTTCAGCGGTCCGTTCGAGGCCCTATCGAAACAGTTTGCCCAAGCCGCTATTCGGCCTTCCGAAACACGTACCCGGCTAATCCGGTCCCTTGATGTCCTGCGCGGCAAAAAGGAAGAAAGACCGCAAAAAAAACACGGCCTAATGCCAGTGTAAACTCAAGCCTTAGCAAGCGGGAGAAATAGTCATACCTCTCTGCCAAAGTCGCGTCGCGCCCAGTTGCTGCAGGTTTAGCTAAGATCGAGGGGAAGAAAACGCAGAAACCCGGAGCGGCGCATACACAAGACCGCGACGTTATAGAGTCTTTTTTTTGCGTTTGGCACTCTTTACCATTAGCGGTCAGCGGTCCGCTATACGTCTTCAGCTCTCAACACCGGTGCCTACTTCCCGAATGCGGATCCCTAATGGTGGATCGCTATACCAAAGGGTCTGCAGAAGGCTTCGTCGTGCGGGTGGAAAGGCTTGTGTTGGCACGACGGGAATCGATGCCTGGTATCAAAGGAAACGAAATGAAGGGCCTAACTTCGACGCAATTCACCGGTGGGCAGCGAGAAATAGAATGTGCTCCCTCGTCCGAGCTCGCTCTCGGCCCATATTCGTCCGCCGTGAGCTTCGACAATTCTCTTGCAGATGGCCAATCCCAATCCCGTTCCTCTGTGATGGGAGTTCTTACCGCTGGAGAGTTGGTGGTATTTTTCGAAAAGGTTACTTATTTCCTCCTGCGGAAACCCCACACCGGAATCTTTGACCCAAATCGTCACTTCTGCACAACCGTTGATACCGGCGCCGACTTCGATCTCGTCTCCAGCTGAGGTGAACTTCAACGCGTTGCTCAAAAGATTGCCCACAACCTGGTTCACACACCGCGCATCCACGGGCAGCGTTGGCAAAGGGGAATCGAGATCGGCTTTGAGAAGGATGTTTCTCTTGTCTGCTTGAATGGAATACTCCACAAGACTCTCATGAATCAGGGCCCTTAGGTCCACCGGCCTCTTGACCAGCTCGAATTGATTGGTTTCCATTTTCGATAGATCGAGAAAATCGCTGACATGCTC
>JBFJNS010000358.1:0-3606 GCA_041618055.1 Binatia bacterium | reverse complement strand
TCCAGAACAAAGGGAAAAAATCATGGACAAAGACGATCTCTGGATTGTCGAACATTTCAGCGAATTGGTGACGAACCATGCCGGCAAGTATATCGCCGTCGTTAATGAGAGACTTGTGGCGGTTGGCGATTCCGGTAAAGAGGTTGAGTCCAAGGCGCGCGAGATCGAACCTGCCAAGATGCCATCGGTGCTTCGTGTTCCACGCGAAGAGGACATGGCGTGCCTGTTATAGAATTCCCCTACACCCGTCACCGGGGCTTTTTGATGCCCATCGTACCCGTTTCCATCCATGGTCACAGACTTTGGGTTTTTGTGGACTCCGGCGCGACGTTTAGCATGTTTGCCGTAGGCGAAGCGGAACGCCTCGGCATCGATTGGGAAAGCGGCCGCCGCCAAATGATCGTCGTTGGCGATGGGAGCTACATTCCCGCATTTATTCACGACCTCCCGGTTCAAATCGGCGATACGCAAGTCACCGCCCCGATCGGTTTTTCTGAGCGCCTTGGGGTTGGTTTCAACCTTCTCGGCCGCTCGGGAGTGTTTGACCAATTTGAAGTTTGCTTCAACGACCACGCCCGTAAGGTCAGCTTCCGACCGATTGAGTCTGCAGCAGTCTGATCGCATCTCGATTATTTCTTTCGTTTCAATCCTGACTGTTTCTGTCGCCTCACTTCTCACTCCTCACTCCTCACCGAATGACTTTGTCCGCTCTCGCCAGCACGTTAGGCGGTATCGTCAGTCCGATCTGCTTCGCTGTCTTGAGATTGATCACAAACTCGAACTTGGTCGGCTGCTGCACGGGTAGATCGGCTGGTTTTGTGCCTTTAAGAATTTTGTCCACGTAAGTTGCGACGCGCTGGGAGCGGTCCAGCGGATCGTCTGCGTAGCTCATAAGTCCGCCATCGAGCGCAAAATTCGCGCTGGTGTACATGGCCGGAAGTCTCGATTGAAGTGCGAGACTTAAAACCTTTGCTCGCTGCGAGTTCATCAAACCAGTGGTTACTACGATGAAACCATTTGTACGGCTTTTAATTGCGGCGTGGAATGCGTTCTCCAATTCTTCGGGAGATTGTACCTCCAGCGGTTGAAGCGTGACTCCCAAACCCGCGGCGGCAATTTTGGTCTCTCTGGCATGACCCATGCCACCTTGACCCCGTGGATCCCACAAAATGGCCACGCGAGAGGTCTTAGGAACCGCCTCCTTCAGTAGTTCCAGCCGCTTGCCAGCTAAGTCCGAACCTATGCTGGTGAAACCCGTAACGTTTCCACCGGGCTGCGCCAGGCTAGTAACAAGGCCGTGCCGGACAGGATCGTCGTCGGCATTCGCCATTACTATGGGGATTGAGTTGGTGGCTTTCTTAGCGGCACGGGTCGGGTTTACGCCAGAGGCAACAATGCAGTCCAAATTTAAACTGACCAGCGCGGCGGCAAGGTCTGGAAGCCGTTCAAGCTTCCCTTGAGCAAATCGCCACTCGATGACCAGGTTTTGACCCTCTATGTATCCAAGGTCACGGAGGTTTTGCCGGAATACTTGTTCAACGTCCCTCCTGATCTCTGAAACGTTTGATAAATAGCCAATGCGATGAACTTTCGCTGGCTGCTGCGCCTGAAGAGGAAAGCCGGCACCTAGAAGTAGGTAGGATAGAGAAAGAATAGAAATTTTTCCTTTCATTGCTTCCCTCACGCCTCGCGCCTCACGAGTCATGCCTACTTAATGACTCGATTCGCCCGCGCCAGTACATTTGGCGGTATAGTCAATCCGATCTGCTTGGCTACGCGAATCGCTTGACTGCTCGGGATAACAATGACATCGACCCTGAGTTGAAGAAATTCGGCTATGAGGCCGGGGTGACGTTCGGACTTACCTCCGGCATAGCGGTGCTCCAGTCGAATATTCTGTCCTTCGATGTAACCGAGCTCCCGCAGCCCTTGCTTAAACGCATCGGCAAGCGGGTCGGGATTGGTGGGGGTAGGGGGAAGCCTTCGCTGCAAGAATCCTACGCGCGGGATATTATCCGCCTGCTGCGCTGCGGATGGGTGTGTAAAAACGAAAAAAAGATCAGGAGGCACGACATAACCAGCTGCATGCAGGTCTCCGGTCGAATCGGAAGAAGTTAGGGCTGGTTGAATTGGTAGTTGTCTTGTTACTTCAAAAAATCTACTAAAAAAATTGCTCCACTCCCGGTTCGATCATCAGGCTGGCCTGGCTAGAAATCTGCCAGAGAGACTGCGTGAGGTAATCAGCAAAGACAATCGTGGCCCAAACATACATCACCGCCCCGACAATTAGAAAGAGGTAATCGTTTTTGGTGTTCATTGATGCAACCCTCCCTGTTTTGCTGGCCATTGGCTGCGGCAAAACTGCTAGCGCAAACCGGATGCCAGCGGCGGAATCCAAAGAAGGGTTCGTGCAAGTGCTCGTTATCATGAACAAGTGGTAGTCAGGGGAGTCGGCGAACTCGTCGCGGCGCGCGATAATAGTAGTCACTTTGCTACTCGCGCGAATCAAAGAGTTACGGCTGCGTAACCTAGGTTGACGGTCGGCACTCATTTAATGACTTTCTTTGCCCGCGCCAGGACCTGCGGCGGGATTCCGACGCCAAGTTCCTTTGCAGTTTTGAGGTTGATGGCTAATTCCACAGTCTCCACAGTCTCGATTTTCATGTCCTTGGGGTCGGCTCCGTTTAGAACTCTTTGAATGTATTTTGCCAAGAGTCTCCCGATCTCGTGATAATTCTGCCCGTAACTCGCCAGCGCGCCTTTGGCAACTAGGTTCTGCTCGTGGAACATGGTCGGGAGCCTTTTGGCCTTCGCTGTTTCTATGATCAATTGCGATTGTCCGCCGACCCTTGGGTCGGGGCTGAAGAGAAAGCCGTCGGTATCGCCGGCTTTGAGTGACTGTAATTCGTCGCGAAGTTCCTCGACGGAAGCGACGTGCCGTTCGATGAGATTTATCCCCAACCGCTTGGCTTCTTCCCGTGCTAGCGCGGCGCCGTCGGCAGAAACCCGGTTGCCTGGGTCGTAATAGGTTACCACACGGCCGAGCTTGGGAATGATTTCTTTCAGCACTTCCAGACGTTTCGCGGTAAGGTCCCTGACCAAAAAATGGACCCCGGTAAGCCGTCCGCCGGGTTTGGCGAAACCTTTCACGAGTCCCGCCGCCACCGGATCGCTACCGATGCAGAAGACGATCGGAAGCTTGGCCGTTGCCGCCTGTGCCGCCGTTATCGTTGGGGTGGCGAGGGCGTAGATCAGATCGAATTTTTCAGTTTCGAAATACCGGGCCGTCTCTTCGGCCACTCGCACATCGCTTTGAGTTTCCCGAATCGTCAGTTTGAACTGCTTTTCTTCCCGTAGCCCTAGCTCCCGGAGTCCCTCCCGGGTTCCTTCGAGGACCCCGTAAAGCGGGCCGCCGGGCAGAATGACGCCGATCCGATACGGCTTAATGGCTTGGGCCGCGGCGTTTTGTGTTATCGCAAGGAACGAAACAACGCCGAATAAAAAGATCCTGGCAATCATAAATTTTTGGGTAGCCTTCCGGCATGGCTGCATGGCGGGTTACAGCAGCGATGAAATCCAATTGACAGACGGGTGGATGGTGAAGTC
>JBFJNS010000357.1:0-3636 GCA_041618055.1 Binatia bacterium | reverse complement strand
TGTTGTACATTGTCCCAGTCTTTCCCGCCAAGCGCTCACAAAAACCCATGACCACATAGACACCAGCATCGCGCGCCGCCTGACAGAGTCGATCTGTCGTCCGGCTCGGCACTTCGACTGAATTCAAAAAGAGCTGGGTGGCAAGCTGCCGTCCGCGCGCGCTGCTCGCGGACACAAAGTGGTACCACAGCGGATGCCCGGGGATGAAACCCTCCGGAAAGCCAACCAGTTTAGCGCCGTTCTCCCCGGCCTCCCGGATAAGCCGCAAGCCCTTCTCAGTTGTAGCTTCGCGGTCGAGAAAAACCGGCGCTGCTTGGATTGCAGCGACGCGCACACTCGGTAGTACATCTCCCATGGTAACCTCCCGCTATTCAGAATTTGCCCCCACAGTCAATCTGATATCTACCTACTGGATACGCTTCGCCGCCGGTATCCCCACTGAAATGGCGATCATGGTGAGCGCGCCCCCGACCCCCATCAACGCCACAGCCCATGGGGCAGTAATCACCGACGAAAGCGCGCCAACGAGCATCGCGCCGATGGTCATGACGACCTGATTCATGTGGAACAGGGCGATTGTCCGGCCACGGAATTCAGAAGGAGAGTAGGATTGGATGATGGTTTGTACCAAAGCGTGCGAGTACACGTGGCACAGGCCCGTGATCCCCATTAGCAACATTGAAAGTTCGAACCAGGGGGAGAGCGCAAAAACGACAACGGCAAGCCCGTATGACGTCACTCCTGCCAACATGACCAACCCTCGAGGCAGACGATCACCGAAAGATGCGATGAGAACCGAGCTGCACAAAGCACCGACGCCCATGGACGTAAGCAGCAAGCCCTGCCCCCGGGCCCCAACACCAAGGATATCGCGCGCAAAAACCGGCAGCAGCGTGGTGAATGGGGAAATGAACAATGACGCGAACATAGCGACAAAAAGCGCGGCTCGAACGGTTTCATTTCGCCAGCTAAATCTCCAACCTTCGATCATGCTTTGGGCGAACGAGTCCCCGAGAGCGGATTGCCCTGCGGACCGCCTCGTCGCGCTCAACGAGGAGCTGATCTGCACCGTCCACACCGTTGCCAGTAGGAAAAAACCCGCCTGCACAGCATAGGACCCGCCCGTGCCGTAGATCGCAATGAGCACCCCCGCTAGGGCCGGACCCGTGCTTCGAGCCACATTAAAAAGAACCGCATTCAGACCGATGGCGTTCGTCAGATTCTCCGCCGGAACGGCGTCAGAAATCATCGCAGCCCGCGCAGGCTGGAGAAAGGCCTGAGCGACAGCCATGAGAAAGGCCGTCGCATAAACATGCCATGGCTCGATCGCCCCGGTGAATACCAAGAGGGCCGTCACGGCAAATACCAATCCGATCACAACCTGCGAGCTCACGACCTGCATTTTGCGGGAGTAACGGTCAGCCGCCGTTCCCGCAACCGGCGATAAGAAAAACAAGGGAATGGCCTGAACCCCGCGAACAAGGCCTAGTTGAAGCGCCGAGTCGGTCAGCTCATAGATCAACCAGCCACGGGTTACCTGGTCCATCCAAACACCCAAGGAGGCAAAGATGTGGCCATACCATATCAAACGGAATTCGCGGTGGTGCAGGGCTCTAAAGGCCCGCAATTGAAGCAAAGCCGGAAAGAGGCGCCAGCCCTTCCTCGGAGCCGCGGGCGGCGTGGCTTCGCGGGCGTGCGCGCTCGCTTTTTCTTCTTCGTTGGTGCCTGAACGCAGAGCAGTCTCCACAGCTGGCCGATGGAGACAATCTTGCTCCATGTTCTCCAGCTACACTCGCGGGAACATTCAGGCTATAACATGGGCCGCGGGGCGGCGTCCAGCAAAGTTCGAGCGCGCCGTCGAGACTTGTATTCTGCTCGCCTCCGTTCCCGATTGCTTCTTGGCCCGGCTCCCGATGCGTTCGAACCGCCAGCGCCAGACGAGCGTCTAAGATTTCACTGTTCCGGTCTCAAAACAAGCCGGCAAGTCTATCCTGGTGGTCATGAAGAGCCGCTTTTCCTAGCCATATGCCTATAGCGGGAGCCATGACCAAAAAACCTGTGTAGGTTCGACAATCGCCATTCTATGGGCCCCTTCGTGGCCCATTCCCGATAAGAATTAGTCGTAAAGTCTTAGTATCTTCCATTCTACAGCCGTCTTTGATATACAATCTACACCCTTAGTAGCACAATCGTTCGCCAATGGCGCCCATAAAAGTAGTTATTGCTGACGACCACACCCTATTTCGTGAAGGGCTGAAGCGCATCCTTTCCCTGGAGAAGGATATTCTTGTCGTGGGCGACGTCGCTAGCGGTGAGGAAGCAGTCAAGATCGTGGAGAAGACGCGGCCCGATATTTTACTATTGGATCTCAAAATGCCCAAAGGAGACGCCCTGCCGTCGCTGTTGAAAATCGCCGAAAAAAATCCAGCAACCAAGGTAATGATTCTCACGGCTCACTCCGAGGGAGAAAACGTCCTTGAAACAGCAAGAGGGAGGGCTCGCGGTTATGTGCTCAAGGGCGTATCCACTCCCACTTTGCTGGAAGCGATAAAGAAGGTTTATTTGGGTGACATCTGGGTGGATCCCGAGTTGCCGGGGGGTGTAGATTTTACGCGCGTGGCTCAAGGTCAGGCTTTTGACCCTGGCCCGCCGGCCAACGAAACTCTCCAATCCCTCACCAAGAGAGAACTGGAGATCTTAAATCTCGTGGCTGAAGGCCTGACCAATGATGAGATAGGAAAGAAAGTCTTCATTAGCGAGAAAACCGTTAAGACCCACCTTGCCAATATTTTTGATAAGCTTCAGGTTAATAACCGCTTCAAAGCGGCCCTCCTGGTTATGAAGCAGCCATCAGGGCCTTCAGCTCACCGATAGTTAATCGGGAAAAAAACGTCGGTCATGGCCGAGCCATCGGCTGTGTTCTAGATTAGGGCAGAACGTTACGCAATAGTGGCGCCGTGCGCATCGAAGGTTATCTCGAAGGAAATATCGGCCCGACGAAACAGCTTTAGGTAGGGGGTGATCTATGACCGAAGGCCCGCGACTGGTGCTCGATGCCCTGGGCCGGGTGCGTAACATCGTGGCTGAGACACTCAACGATTTGTCGCCTGCGGAGCTTGTGGCTCCGCCGAAACCCCATATCGCTTGGCTGGTATGGCATCTAGCGCGGGTGCAAGATGCAAACTTCTCGGGTTTGATGCAGCGCCCACAAGCTTGGATCGCAGACGGATGGCACGCGCGCTTCGGAATGCCCGCCGATCCAAAAGACTACGGCTCTGGGCACCGGCATACGCCTGCCCAGGTGGAAGCCTTTACCGTGAACGACAAGGAGCTTCTCCTTAACTATCTGGACGCTGTTTTTGAAAGGACAAAGACTTATCTCGCCGACTTATCGAATACCGACCTCGATCAAGTGCTCAATGAACCGCAGTACAGTCCCCTGCCCACTCGGGGTATTCGGCTTGTCAGCGTTATCAATTGCAACACCCGGCACGCCGGTCAAATCGAATACCTGCGCGGTTTACACAAGCACCGAGGCTGGTTCCCCGGGAACCCAGATAACCTCAAATCGCTAAAAAATCGCGCCAAATAGCCCCTCGGGGAGGGCAGCGAGACCACAAGCCGCGGACGTGAAAG
>JBFJNS010000356.1:0-3637 GCA_041618055.1 Binatia bacterium | reverse complement strand
TGATCGATACCCTCACCTTGCGCTGCAGGAGCGACCTCAGGACTTCGACAATCTGATCAAGATAATGCTCGGTTAACCAATCGCGAAAGAACTTATTAGGAACTTCGAGCGAAATTCCGTCGTTCGTCAAAGAGACGAAATGAATCGGCTTGACCCAGGTTTCAAAGCTTTGCTTTCCTATCAGTTCTCTTAGCCGCCTAAGGGCTTCTTCCCACAACTCAACCATGTTCAACACCACCCCGGCATCGATTCTCCTCGAGAAAATAAAAATAAGTTACAAACAGGATTATCCACAACTGTGGATAACTATAATTCTTAAACAAAATTAGATAGTTAGAAAAATTAAGAAACACCAATATCCACAAAGCCAACTAGCGCAAATGGAGTTGGCATACAGCGAAAATCACTGTCAACTCGGTCACCCGGATGTGCTGGTATTTCGCGATCACGTGACTCGTGCCAATGGGAGAAAAAATTCACGAACAGTGAGGTCATAATCCTTTTCTAATTCCTTTTCAACAAAAAAATTCCAAAAAAAAATTTTCTCTGCGCTTTCAACCACCTTGACACACCACCAAGCCGATGTTACGTCAATGCTTCCGACGATGAATCGCAAGTCTCAAAGGCTGTATGCCTCAGCAGCGTCTAAAATCCCCGGTGGAGTGAACAGTCCAGTGCGAGCGTGGAAGGCTGTCGGCGGCTCGCCGCTTTTCGTTGCTCGTGGTAAAGGGCCCTACCTTTGGGATGTAGACGGAAAAAAGTACATAGACTTTGTCTGTTCCTGGGGTCCGCTCATTCATGGCCACAGCTGTCCTCAAGTGCTGCAAGAAATCCAGCGCGCCTCACTGCGAGGAACGACATTTGGCGCACCGACCGAGATCGAAGTTTCGCTCGCCGAACTGGTCTGTCGGTTGGTGCCATCCATGGGACAAGTCCGTTTGGTAAGCTCAGGAACGGAGGCGACGATGAGCGCCATCCGTTTAGCCCGCGCTTTCACCAAGCGCACCAAGATAGTCAAATTCGACGGGTGTTACCACGGGCACTCTGACGGGCTTTTGGTTAAGGCGGGTTCAGGCATAGCGACATTAAGTTTACCCGACAGTCCGGGCGTTCTGCCGTCGGTTGCGGCAGAAACATTAGTTGTTCCCTTTAACGATATGTCGGCGCTGCGCGATGTGTTCGCGCAACATGGAAAAACTATTGCCGCACTCATCGTGGAGCCCATTTGTGGCAACATGGGAGTGATAGCGCCAAGGCCAGAATTCCTTCCTTTTTTGAGAACGATTACACGTCGCGCCGGAGCTTTGCTCATTTTCGACGAGGTCATCACGGGTTTCCGTGTGGCACTGGGCGGCGCGCAAGAGCTCTATAAAGTGACGCCAGACTTGACGTGTTTGGGAAAAGTATTGGGTGGTGGGTTACCGCTTGCGGCCTTTGGCGGTCGCAGCGAGATCATGCATCTATTGGCCCCGGAAGGACCTGTTTACCAGGCTGGGACATTATCCGGAAATCCGCTCGCTGTGGCAGCAGGCCTGGCGACGGTGAAACGGTTGATGCTCAAGAATACGTATAACATCCTCGACCAAAAGGGCAAAAACCTTGCCGACGGTTTTACCGCAATCCTCAAAAAACGCGGGATCAGGGGCACGGTAAACCGCATTGGTTCGATGCTGACGCTTTTCTTCGGCGTTGATCGCGTGGAAGATGCCGCTGAGGCTAGGCGTTGCGACCGCGAGCGGTTCGCCAGGTTTTTTCACGGGATGCTGAGGCGTGGAGTCTATCTGCCGCCGGCGCCATTCGAGGCTGCTTTTGTATCCCTGGCCCACTCGCAGGCCGACCTGGAAAAAACCATCTCGGCGTTTGACGCTTGGGCAGCACGCGAGCGGCGAAGTTGAACGTTCTTCCCCATCGTGCTACAAGGCTATTCCAGTGGGGAACGTTGGGGGCCGCCCCAATCACCGGCATAAGAATGAAACTCCCTTCCTGCGCAGAGCGGGTCTCTACGTTGCAGTAGGTTTTGAGCTGCCGAGCACGATTCTCGGCGGTTTGCTGGTCGGTTACCTCCTAGATAATTATTTCGGCACTTCTCCGTGGCTGTTAATTACGGTTACTGCGGTTGCGTTTACCGGGGCTTGCGTGAGATTGGTGCGATGGGTGAAGTTTTTTTCCAGGGAGCGAGATGATGCGGGCAGCACGAACGACGATCCTGCGCATTGAGCTGTGGCACGGGCTTATGCTCCTGGTTTTGGCGCTCACGATTGGGCGTGCCAACTTGCTCGACCCCCGGGCGTTGCTTCTCGGCGGCGTATTTATGGGCGTGAATTTTTTGCTTCTCGGCTTTGGTGTCTCCTGGATTTTGACGCCATTGGCCGGCAAGGGCAGAGTCAAGTTAGGGGTTGTCCTGCTCGTACTGAAGATCCTGCTTTTTCTTGGTTTGCTGACGGCAATCTTTTTTCGCTTCGAGCTGGATGCCATATCTTTCGCTGCTGGCTTTTCGACTCTCATTGTGGCGGTTCTGATTGAGGCGATTTTGACGTCCCTGAAATTGGAGAGTAAATAGATGGAACATCCCTTTACGTGGCATGCTCTCTTGCCGCACGCGCTTCAGGAATTGATTCCCCTGCATACCTTTTTTGCCCTCATCGTAGCGCTCTTCCTGCTTTTCTTCGCGCTCAGGGCGAAAGCGGCTCTGGCGCGCGCTACTGACCCGGTGGTGCCGGACGAGGGATTAGGAGCGCGCAATGTCGCGGAGCTTTTGGTCGGTCTTATTGTCAGCCAAAGCGATGCCATTATTGGAAAGCAGGGACGTAAGTACGTCCCCTACTTTGGCAGTTTTTTCTTTTTTATCTTGTGCGCCAACTTGACGGGGCTCCTGCCCGGGTTTTCGCCTCCTACAAGCAACTTGAACACGACTATAGGCCTCGCTTTGGTCTCCTTTGTCGGCTACAACATTATCGGCGTGCGCGAGCAAGGCGCCGGCTACTTCAGGCACTTTTTCGGACCGATGACAGGTATCCCGGCGACAAAGAATGTCTTGGCCAAACTTGGATTTCTTCTGCTTTTACTGTTGTCAGCAAGTTTCTTTTTTATCCTCGAAAGCATCTCGCACCTGTTTCGCCCGGTCTCTTTAGCCTTGCGTCTCTTCGGCAACATGATGGGTGACCATACGGTCATCGAAGTCTTCATCGAGCTTACGAAGGTAGTCGTGCCGGTGGTATTTTTTCTTCTAGGCACGCTGGTGTCTGTGATTCAGGCTTTCGTTTTTACGCTATTGAGCATGATCTATGTGGCCCTTGCCGTCAGTCACGGTCATGAGGAGGAACATGGATCTGGGCATCAGCAAGCGTCTCAACATTAAGCGAACGGCAATTGTGGAGGGGAGGATGTGAGGAGGAGGCCTATGCTGTATTCGCTGGAAAGGGGGAAAGAATGAAAAGGCTGTTTGCTTTGTTGGGCACACTAGTGGTCAGTCTACTGGCTAGCGGTGTGGCCTTGGCAGCCGAGGGCGCTGCGGGCAACGGCGATGCTCAGGCTAAGGTCGCTATTGCGATATCTGCAGGACTCGCGGTGGCCATTGCTGCATTTGGTGCAGCCTTGGGCCAGGGGCGCGTCGGCGCCACGGCGATGGAGAGCATTG
>JBFJNS010000355.1:0-3639 GCA_041618055.1 Binatia bacterium | reverse complement strand
TAAGGGTACGAAGATCCAATGGAGAAGGACTGTGACAACTAGTGCTCCAGAAGCTGCAATGATGAATTCCGACAAAGACCCCATCTCAACTGGTATTGTCCTTTCGGCAAACCGGCCTGTCAACCCAATTGCGGAGCCGAGAGACCCAGTGCCGTGATTGTGCGCGCTGGCTGCGTCAATCCTTGGCTAAATTGAATCCGAGCGGCGCAATAATTTGACTTCAACATGGCGGCGTAGGAGATTAAATGATGGAACGTCAGCCTCGGACGGGCGGGGATCGCCGCTTGTTATTGATGAGCGCGGCTTTCGCCGTCAAAGATCACTTAAGAAAGGTCATTGCCGATGTCCTCGGACGCGAGTGTTGAGAATGAATGCATTGGTGCCATCGCTCAAGCAGACCTCGTTCAATATCAATCCGGCGCTGTCGTGAGCCGTACTCTCGTCAAGAAGCCTTCCGGTACGGTAACGGCGTTTGCCTTCGATGCGGGCGAGGGCCTGAGCGAACACACGGCGCCCTTCGATGCGCTGGTCCTGATGGTAGACGGGGAAGCTGAAGTCGAGATTTCAGGGACCGTCCACAAGTTAAAAGGGGGAGAGATTATTAAACTCCCGGCTCGGGAGCCTCACGCCGTTCGAGCGCTGACGAGGTTCAAAATGATCCTTGTCATGATCAAAGCCTAAGTACCCCGGAGCAGGTTGCTCCGACTCATCCGTGGCGCATGGCGGTACTCGGCCGTGGATATGCCTCAAACTTCCTGCGCTGCTTGAATTGCGCGACTGGTGTAGAGCCGCGCCAGGTGCGAGCGGAATTCTGTGGAAGCGTTGATATCTTCGACCACGTCGACTCCCTCAGTGATTTTTGCCGCGGCGGCCTCGATGCTTTTGGCATCGAGTTTTTTGCCGCGCAGCGCGTTCTCCACGGCCAGTCCGCGGTAGGCGTGATCCGTGACTCCCGTTATGCCGATGGAAATCTGCTCGCAGGCTTGGTTCGAAGCGACTTTCAGGCGCACGGCCACGCCCACGATAGCGAAGTCTGAAGGACGGCGTGCCGCCTTGAGGTACGCGCTGCGGTATCCATCGATGGACGGAACACGGATTTCAGTCAAAATCTCGTCGGAAGCTAAGGCAGTGCTAAAAAGGGTAACGAAGAAATCCTCTGCTTTGATCCATCTCTCGCCTGTGGGACTGACGGCCTTCAATTCCCCTTCCAGAGCCAGGATCGTCGCCGGCATGTCACCGTGAGGATCGGCATGGGCAAGGCTCCCGCCCAGCGTGCCGCGGTTTCGAACTTGCGCATCGCCAACAACGGACGCCGTCTGAGGGAGCAGAGGGCATTTCCTGCGCAGTGGTTCCGATGCTTTGATTTGCGCGTAGGTTGTCAGCGCACCGATACTGAGCTTATCGCCGTCATCGCGAACGTAATTCAGATCAGCGATGCGACCGACGTCGATGAGATATTGAGGATTCGCCAACCGCAACTTCATAAGAGAAAGGAGACTCTGTCCGCCGGCAAGAACTTTGGCATCATCTTGGTGCTGCGAAAGAAACGCTACTGCTTCCGCTAGCGATTTCGGCGCGAAATACTCGAATTTGTTTGAATACATTGCGTTTTGTCCCGAGCTAAATTTGTTTGGTTTCCGTGACGGCTTTGACAACTTTTTCAGGCGTAATCGGCAGAGAAGTCACCTTGACGCCGAAAGGCGTCAATGCATCCTCAACGGCATTGGCAATCGCCGCAAGAGAAGGTAAGGATCCTCCTTCACCCACGGCTTTCGTTCCCAGTAAGGTGTAGGGGCAGGGAGATTCCATGTGCGCCAACTCGAACTTCGGCACTCCCATAGCCAGCGGCTTCATATAGTCCATGAAGGTGGTCGCGAGCAGCTGGCCGTCCTCGGCATAGACGAAGTCCTCGAGCAGGCATGCGCCGATACCGTGGACCGTCGAGCCGATCGCCATTCCCTCGACGATGCCCGGATTAATTTGCCGGCCGCAGTCGTGGACAATGCCGTATCTTAGGAAATTCACGACCCCGGACTGTACGTCTACGTCCACGACGACAATATGGACGGAATTGGAGTGGGTGAGCTGGATATTGAAGTCTGTGCGGCTTGGTAGCTTTGCGATGGGGTTGCGGTAGTAGGCGATTTCCTTCAAACCGGGCTCTTCTCCTTCGGGGAGGAAAAGAATTTTCTTGTAAGCCAGCGAGGCAATCTCTTTGAACGAGACCGCTTTTGCCTCGTCTTTCGCCGAGAAGATCTTTCCATCCTTTAGCGTTAGGTCGGCCACGTCCGACTTCAGCATGTGCGCCGCAAGCCTGAGCATCTTGTCGCGTATTTTCTTGGTCGCCATGATGACGGCGCCAAGATCCACATCGTTGAACTTGTTCGAATAAGCCCCGGAATGGCCCAGGAAGGGAGAGATCAAAGAGTCAACGTGCGCATTCATGGATACATTGTCCGGGCTAATAGCCAGCATATCAGCGACCACTTGCGCGATCGTGGTGGCGTGCCCCTGTCCGGTATCGACGGAGCCTAACAGCACATTCAAGTCGCCGTCATAATCTACGCTGACGATGGCACCCTCAGCATTTCCCGTGTACTCCGGCGTGCCTCTCGCCGTGTAGTAGTAACCGAGATTGGAAGTTCCCGGTTCCACCCCCGAACTGATGCCGATGCCGATGTACCTGCCTTTTTTCCTTTCCGCATCGCGTTGCTTTTTCAGCTCTTCATAACCGATCAGCTTCAGGGCTTTTCTCAGACATTCGGGATAGTCTCCGCTCTCGTAGATTTCTCCCGACGGCGTCGTATAGGGCATCTGTTCGGGTTTGACGAAATTTTTTAAACGGATCTCCGTTGGTTCCAAGCCGAGCTTTTTGGCGGCGAGGTCGACCATGCGCTCCAGGACAAAGATCATCGTCGGCTTGCCGACGCCGCGGTTTTGCACCGTCGGCCCTTTATTGGTCACGACGCTCAGCAGCTCAGCCTTGGTTCCCTTGATCTTGTAACAACCGACCATGGTTGCAAATTTGATCAGGCCGTAAATGCCCGCAGTATGAACAAAGGAGCCATCGTTTTGGATGTCCTTGACGCTGACACCGAGTATCGTGCCATCTTTTTTTAAAGCCATCTCGATTTCGACGTTGGCATCCGGCGCATGGCTTCCGGCCATCAAATGCTCGCGCCTCGTTTGGATCCATTTGATCGGTTTGTCCGATTTTTTGGCTAACAGGGCCAGGATCGCGATGTACGGCCAGAGGGCGAGCTTGATGCCAAAGCCGCCACCACTATCGGGAACCTGGAAGCGCAGCTTATGGATGGGGATGCCAAGCACATTGCACACATTGGTGATGCTCCGGCCATGCTGCTGGTCGTTAGCCCAAACATGGAAAGCGTCGTTCGCCCGCTCATAATCGACGATGATCGCCCACGGCTCCAATGGCGTTGAGCTATACCGATGCATCTTGAAGGTCTCTTTCAAGAGCAGGTCGGCTTCCTTGAAGGCCTCCTCAATTTTGCCGTGCTCCATGAAATCATGCATGAGCACGTTGCTGCCGGCCTCCTCGAAGACCAGGGGGGCATCGGGCTTGATTGCATCCTCGATGTTGACGACAGGAGGGAGCGGTTCGTACTCGACCTCGAT
>JBFJNS010000354.1:0-3704 GCA_041618055.1 Binatia bacterium | reverse complement strand
CCCCGCGGGTGCCTGTCCGCCCGCGGGGCGATTATTGTTAAGTCAATCAAACAAAAATGGGGAGCGCTTAAGGTGCCAACGCTGCTTCTCGCGTCATTCGAAGCAAAGCTTATATATACTCACCGGCTCATCTAATCGGTCCAACTTTTTCACATTGGCGGGCTCAAACTCGAAGCCTTTGCCGCTGACGAGTTGGCGCACCGCGTCCGACACAAGGACTTGACCAGGTTCCGCGCTTTGGCAAACCCGCTGAGCCAGTTGGGTCGAGGTGCCATTGTAGTCATCGACCTGCTCGACAGCATCAAGGCCGGTACGAATAATGACCGCATCGTCCGGGTTGACGGAGTTCCGCTTTTCAATGAAACGCCGAATGTGTAGCGCGCACCCAAGGGCTCTCGACGCCGAGAAAAACGAAGCGACGACCCCGCTAGCGTTATCAATCTCCACTTTGCCTTGGTAGGATCCGATTGATCGACGAACTGCGTCGTAGTTCTCGCGTAAGAGTTTTTTATCTTCCCTCTCGCCGACACGTCGCTTGAGTGATGTGGATTCCTCAATGCAAGCAAACAGGAGCGTCACAGGCATACCCAATTCCGCAGGCGAAGCTGCGGATCGATCCTGTCCCTGCGCGAGGAACCCCACCACCGGCGTAACGATCTCCATCGCTTCTTCGTGTGTGGCGGGAATATGGTTGTAGCCTTCGAGGGCCAGGAAGCGCGCACCGGGGATCTGCGCCGCGAGCTCTCGTCCCCCGACAAACGGCACGTGATCTCCACGGCGATGAATAACCAAGGTAGGTACGGAAACCCTGGCGGCGATAGCCGCCAAATCATCTCGTTTCTGCGCGATGAACATTAATTGTTCCAAGACCTCGCCGGAAACAGCGAGCCTTAGCCATCTTGCAAGCCGCTCGACATCCTCGCGGGTTCCGCCATTGGGCATCAAAGTCTCGATCCTCATCTTGGAGCCAACTTCCCAACTGGCTCGCATCACGGCGCGCAAGACATCCTGAAATGACTTACGCGCGCCGGTCGTAGCCAGGATATTTGCTCCGTAGAAAATCAAGTGGCTCACTTGATCGGGGTGTTTGGCGTAATATCGCAGAATGCGACGGCTTGCGGCGGACAACCCATACAAAGCGAAACGCTGCAGCTTCAATGCATCGACAACGGTCTCGAGGTCTTGGAGAAAGATTTCCTCGGAGAATGATGACACATTGCGGTCGGAGAGACCCGTCCCGCGCAGATCGAAGCGAACGAGAGTATGGTGCCGCGCCAGTGCTTCGTAGACATCCGCCATCGGCCCCTCGACCAGATCCGCTTCGAGATGGGTGACGATCGGCGGGGGCATTACGATGGGCGGCCCATGCCCCATCGTCGAATAAGCGATGCGCACGCCATCCAACGCGCTGCAAAAGCGGATCTCTTGTTGCCTGTTCGCGACGTTGGTCCGGGGACCATCATCGACGACGGTCGGGAAAAAACGATAGCCGCGCCCATGTACAGTCTCGATAAATTTTGGGTTTTTGGCGTCGTCACCCAACGCCTTGCGCAGCTCGCGGATCGATTCCGTCAAGACCGCGTCGGTCACATGCAGGCCCGGCCAGACCGTCTCAAGTAGATTCTGCTTGGTGACGAGGCCCCCCGAGTTCCCCGTCAGGCACTGCAGCACAGCGAAGGCCTTGGGATGTAAACGAATTTCCTCGTCGCCTCGGAATAGACGCTCGTCAAAGAGATCTAAGCAAAACGGCTCAAAAACGATCTGCTTTTTCTCCATCATTTTCCCCTCTGAGGAAAATCTGAGAGAAATCTGAGCGGTTTCTTAGGATTTGCCCTGGGAGTACGGCTATCCTCGCTCACGGAGATCGTAGAAGCAAGCGCTCTCACTCCAGGCCACCCTCGCTCCAATGAGAGTGTCACCGGAGGCAGCGTATTTACCGGCTAGTCAAAGGTTCGTAAACAACCCGATCAAAGAAGGCAAAAATGTATCCGATCAAAAGGCAATTGATGGGGTTAGTAATCGTTGCGGCAATCTTATTCATATCTGGTTACAGCAGCGCGGATGTCACCCGCGTCGTCGTTAAATCATCGGACGGCATGGGGGTCTTCGCAGGGCGCCAGTACCTAAAAGTTACTGCCACGATGGAGGGCACGGTCGATCGGGGAAGCGGCGAGACGGGAAAGTACCGGGTGCCGGTCGACTTAATCTACCCAGACAGCAATCCCAATGGCTTTGGCTTTGTGGATGTCATCAATTCGGCAGCTTTCGCCGGTTACAAAGACGGCGAGGCGCCAGGGGGCAAGCGAAGCCTGCTTTACCTTGGCGATTTGATATTAAGCGATTATTTGAGACGTGAAGGCTTCAGCTACATAGCCGTCCAGTGGGCCCGGATGGTGACCTACGATCTCGGTCCTGCATACGGAGTCATCGAAGACGGTCGGGACGGATTTCAGATCATAAAAGACGCGGCGCGCTTTCTGCGTGGGCCCGGAACGCTGGAAGGTAACGTACCCTACCGGCCCGCACCCGTCGGTCGCATGATCGGGTTTGGGCAATCGCAGACGGCCATGCTCCTCCGGGATATGGTTCGCTCCGGTAAAAACCGTGATGTGGGCGGATCGCTGATCTTCGATGGGATCCTCGTCGGCGTTGGGGGAAGCAGATGCTTGAATCTTAACAACAACGAGACTCCGCGGCCGGCGCCTGGACCCACGAACCCGACGTTTTTCAGGGGCGCGATTTGTGCCGATCCCTTGCCGGCAGACGGCAAGTTCATATCCATACTGACACAAACGGAAGTTGACTCCCCACGTTACAAGGGTCACATGAGCCGTCACCAGACAGCGACTTACCGGCAGTACGAGTTGCCGGGTGTCGCCCACATTCCAGCGGACACGGTTGACCTAAGACAGGTCGGCGCGCCAGAGCAGAACCCAGCGAGTTTTCGACCGGTCTTCAAAGCCATGCTGCGCAACCTCGTCGATTGGATTGCATCGGGGAAGACGCCGCCGGACTCGCGGTATATCGCGGGTGAAGCGGATCGCGAGGGTCGGTTCCGCCCCGCAACCGATGCCGATGGCAACGTCAAAGGAGGCGTGAGGCTTCCCCACATGGCCACGGTGCTTCCAAGCGGCGAGCGTGCAGGCGCTCCGCTGGGAGTCTATGGGGGCATCAATCGAGCCCATTTGAAACCCCTCAACCGTTTCGCGTTGAACGGGGGGACCTTCAAGCCTTTCTCGGCCGAGAAGCTCGCGGCGCGTTATCCTAATCATGATGGCTACGTGCAGTTGGTCCGCAACGCCGCGGCGGCTCTGCTCGCCGAGCGGTTCATCCTCAAGGAGGACTACGACGCGTATATCGAGGCCGCCCAAAATCGCAAAATAGGCGCGATGTAGAGCCATATGGGCGAATGTGAGAGTGGCTACAAGATCCCTATTACAGTTTCCAGGTCAGGAGGATAAATCGGCGTCTAAACTTCTTTATTTCCTGAGATCGACTTGTGAAAGGAGTAAATCAGGATGAAAACCAGCTTGAAATTGTTGTCGTGCTCGCCGATCCTCATTGCGCTTACACTATCAGCGACTCTGAGTCCGATTGGCGCATCGGTCAACGCACAGGAAGCGGTTTTCGTTGCGTCTGGCCAAAGAAAATCTGATCGAATCGATATCAAGGGTGCGGAAAAGCGAAAGGCGGAGGCGCTCGCT
>JBFJNS010000353.1:0-3708 GCA_041618055.1 Binatia bacterium | reverse complement strand
GAGGCCTCGCAAATTACGGTCTGGGACGCGGTCGGCGCGATCGCCAGAGGAAAACAGACCATCGTGGTCGGGGATCCCAAGCAGTTACCGCCAACGAGCTTCTTCAGTAGATCCGACGAGGAATCGGACGAAAGTTATGAATTCGAGGGAGATCTGCAAAGCATATTGGACGAGTGTCTGGGTGCAGGCGTTCCGGCGCAAAATCTCGCATGGCACTACAGAAGCGAGCATGAAAGCTTAATTGCGTTCTCAAACCACCGCTACTACGCAGGCGAACTGATCACCTTTCCATCGCCGTTTACATTTGACAGAGCGGTACGGCGTATCCATGTGCCAGACGGCGTGTACGGACGGGGAGGCACGCGCACCAATCGCGTTGAAGCCAAGGCTGTGGTAGCAACCGTGATCCAACGGCTGAAAAATCCGTCATTCGACGCTTCAAAGCGTTCGATCGGCGTAGTTACCTTTAACGTTGAACAGCAACGACTCATTGAAGATTTGCTTGACGAGGAGAGACTCAAAGACGCGTCGATCGAGCGATACTTCTCCGACGACCAGTTCGAGGCGCTTTTCGTCAAGAATCTGGAAAGCGTTCAGGGAGACGAGCGCGACGTAATTCTATTTTCCGTTACTTTTGGGCCCGATATCGACGGTCACATAAGCATGAATTTTGGACCCTTAAACCGGGAAGGAGGCGAACGGCGTCTCAACGTCGCAATCACGCGCGCACGCAGTGAACTTTTGGTATTCACGACGTTGCGCTCGGAGCAAATTGATCTTTCAAGGACCCAGGGTGCCGGAGTAAAAGACTTCAAAAATTTTCTACAGTTTGCAGAACGCGGGTCAAGATCCCTGGCCGAATCAATCTACGGATCCGTCGGAGAGTACGCGTCATCCCTCGAGAGCGCGGTTGCGCGTTCGTTGTCTGAGCGTGGCTGGGTTGTACACCCGCAGATCGGAGTCTCAGCCTTTCGAATTGGTCTCGGCGTGGTTCACCCCGACAGTCCTGGCCGCTACTTGGCGGGAATAGAGTGCGACGGAGAGAACTATTATTGCTCGGCAACAGCACGTGACCGCGACAAGCTGAGAGAAGAAATACTGGTTCGAGTCGGATGGAATATCCTGCGCATCTGGTCCATTGATTGGTGGATTGATCACAAAGCCGCAGCGGACAAGCTAGATTTGAGTCTCAACGCACTGCTGGAGCGGGCTCGAACAGTGGAGGAAGTGGAGAAGGCGGCGTCACTTCACGAATCGTTTCTGGTGCCCGCTGAGGAAGATCCTGGTTTGCGGTTCGCTTCACAAGCCAATTTGCTGACAGCAAGCGAAAGCCAGAATCTTTGCGGGGGTGAATTGACGGCAGATGGCGTGGAGGGCGCGCAGTTCCTGGCTGGTGATTCAGCCTCCATCGGCGTGACGAATTCCTACAAGGTTTCTGACCCCACGGAAACACTTTCTCCGATTGATCCGGAAAGTTTTTTTGATCGAGCGCAAGACGACGCGGTACGGCGCATGATCGACTTTATCGTTGCAGCCGAGGGCCCACTGCGGGACGACGTGCTTGTTAAGCGCGTCGTGCGGGCTCATGGTTTCAAGCGCACTGGCCGCAAGTTGCGCGATCGGGTGCTGGATCTGGCGAAGTCGCGTTATGAAACAACCACCGATCCTGGCGGCATGTTTATCTGGCCGGACGGTGTGTCTCCAGAACAGTGGTCGGTGTTTCGGGCTCCGCTAAGCGAAGAAGATTTCCGTTCGGCTTCGGAGATCTGCTTCGAAGAGCTTGCGGTGCTGGCGCGACAGATCGTGGCTATCGGTCCGGAGGACCCTGCGCGCGAAATGGCTCTGGTAATGGGTCTTTCCAGAATAGATTCTGCCACCAGGCACAGATTGGAAGAGGTGCTTTTGCAGCTGGCGGAATGATCCCATCTGGCGGCCCGAAGTAAAATATAGCCAGGACAGCGCCGATTTTGACAAGCGGCGTGAAGCGTTTTTAATCGCCCCCTAGGCGGCTATTTTCAGCCGCGCGCTCCGAACCCAGCACTCTCCAACCTCGCTCCGCCGCTCAAGTTGGGATTTAGCTTCTCATGGTACGGGGCAGCGGTCACGCACGACGACAATCGGGGTTATTATGTCGGGCCAACGCCCATCGATCTGGCTAGTCTTTACCGGGTTCGGCTGAAGGCATGCCCTGCCGAGGCGGGTCGTGGCTCGAATTATCCGTTCATCTTTACGGGCTGGATAAAGTTCTCGGGTCCGCTGCCGCAATTTCTATTCTTGCGGGCGCCTAGGGGCACATCTGCGTGCTACTGCCGTATCGTCTATATTTCTTGCAAGATTGGCGCTGCACCACAGTTCGTGAACAACGATCCAGAAAAGCACGATGACGAGCAACCCTCGACGGGGGATGAGATATCCGAAGATGCGTTGGGTGACACGTATCTCGGCAAGAATCTCGGCCACCTCATTAGGGAGATCGGCCGCCAGCACAAAAAAGTACTGGAGGAATCTACCAGTGACGGGAGCGCGGGATCCGGGATAAAGGACTCCGATACGGCCGATCGAATGGAGCGTCTCAACGAGGCACTCGAAGTTGTTGACACAAGCAAAGATGGTCAGACGAAGCTGGAAAATGTTGAACCTGTCCCAGGGCACGAAGCTGCAGTTTCGTCGAAGCATAGCGAAGCGGGTTCTGATACAAGCCCTGCACAAAGCGACGTTGGTGACGCCATTTCGATCGCTCTGTCAGAATTCGAGGCTACCTTGCGACGCTTCGCCGACGCGGAGCGCCGCCGATACGATCAGGACATCGCCGGTTGGAAAAGCCAGTTCCAGAAGGCCGCCATGATCGTCATAAAGAAACAGGTAGAAACCGCCCGGGCGAACTGGGTTAAGAAATCGACCGAGAACGAAGCGAAAGTCGCTGAACACTACAAAAAGCTAAAGGTACTCGCGGACAAGGTCGCCAAGCAGAAAGTTGAAATTCAGAAAGCAAAACAAGAACTGAAGGAAAAGCTCGAGTTGGCGGATCGGCTACACGTCGAATTCGATGGCATACGCCAGGTGCTTGACGGGAAGCTTGGGGTATTGGATGAATTGGACAAAGACGACGAGCAGGGGTGAATGCCTGTACACCATTCGCCACTCTAAAAACCGCATTTTTTCACGAGCGCCTTGGTAAAGGTGGCCTCCTAAATCTTGCGCTCGGATGACGTGCTGCTTGGCATGATTTCCAGCATGCCGTTTGTGGACTGGCCACCGGTTTGCGCCAGGCTCAGTCGAACGAAGGCTTGAACTTCATCAAGCGGCACCCCCTTTCCCCACGCCTAAAGAACGCCCAGTTTGTATTGCGCCATGGCGTCTGCCTTAAGCGCCGCCTGCTCGAAGCGCTGTGGTATTTCCTGACCCTTGGTGTGCAATTTCGGATGAGACGCTCCGGGCGGCGCAATGACCGGTTGGCGGCCGTCTCCAGATCGCGCGGCACGCCAGATTCATTGTCGTACATCAGCCTGAGGTTGAGCTGCGCGTCTACGTGGTCGGTGACGCTTGTTATCTGAGGCAGCAGCCGGACGGCCGCATCATGACGAGCTCCCGGCACGTCGGGTGCCGGACATTATCTTTTCGCTACGCCGGAGTTCAGGCGGAGCGCGCAGACACCGAAGTGCTGAATCTTTCCTCTTTGGCGTCTTTGCGGCGGCGGTTTATAACCAT
>JBFJNS010000352.1:0-3732 GCA_041618055.1 Binatia bacterium | reverse complement strand
GGAGAGGTTGGAACCGGGAAAACAACGCTTATCAGAAAAGTTCTCCGCGGCCTCGAAGCCACGCATCACGCGATATTCATCTTTAACACGTTACTTAACTTCGATGAATTGCTGCAAAACATTTTGGAGGAATTGGGAGTCGATCCGTCGGGCATGAGCCGCGTTACAATGCTCAATCAGCTAAACGCATTCCTGCTCGATAAGGTTAGAAGCGGACATACAGTATCGCTCCTAATCGACGAGGCTCAAAATCTCAGCGAAGACACCCTGGAAGCGGTGCGGCTCCTTTCCAATCTAGAGACAGACAGAGAGAAACTGCTGCAGATTATTCTGGTGGGGCAACCTGAGCTCGATGCAAAATTGAACGATCCTTCCCTCAGACAACTAAAGCAACGGATTGCGCTTCGATGCCGCCTGGACCGTCTCGCGGAGCGCAGCGTTGGCGACTACATTCGCCACAGGCTGGACGTCGCCGGATACGAAGGCCAGGATATCTTTGCCAAAGCGGCCTTGGCATCCATCTGGGAGTATACCCTCGGAACCCCCAGGTTGATTAACGCGATTTGCGACAATGCTTTGCTTACCGCGTTCGCGTTGTCCAAAAAGGTAGTTTCCGTGGACATTATCCGGGAAGTGGCCAACGATCTGGGCTTAAAAGCAAGCCTGAACGGGAATGATTTCGTGGTGCCGGATGCGGGAGAGCTGGAACGTCACCAGAGCAAGAACGTTGCAAAGGTCGTTGATCTCGGGAAGGCGGGGACGGAGCAAAGGGCGCGGGGGCTCAAGGCAGAACAAGATTTACCACGATTTGCGCGGCACTCCACCCGGGAGGCAGTCGTCGAGTTAGGCGCCGCGCGCGAACTACACGCGGGCCCGCAAAGTGGCGGACTAGTCGTGCCTGACAGCCGAGACGGCCATAGGCGATGGCAAGCGAGGAACGTATCGGGCGTTGCGGAACTCAAAGAGAGAAAATTACAAGATAAGATCCACGCCGTCGAAGAAGCAGAAGAGAGCCCAGCTGCTGCGGAGATATCGAAAAGCGAGCGATTTACTATGGGTCAGGTCCATATTGCTGGAAATTCTCCGCAAGGCGCGATCCTGTCGCCGCTATTTTTCGATAAAATGATCCTTGTTTTAACGGAAGCCATGGGTCCAATGGCCGCTCTCGTCGTCAAGGATCAGATCGCCAAATTAGGCGAATCCATGGATCGTTTTCCAAAAAAAAGCCTGTCGCGTCTTTTGCCGTTGATCAAGCGAGAAATCCTCAACGAGAGTCTGAGGCAATGGTTTGAGGAGCAAATAACCGAAGAAATGCAACGGCCGTCATAACCTCGCGAGCGAGAATTCTCCGGCGTTCATTCCGTCTGTCTTTACCGAGGCTGCGCCTCCAGATTTCAACGTTAGTAACGACCTTCAGGGGGTGTGAATTTCGAAATTCGAATTTCGAAGTGTTGTCCATCTCCCCGCTGAGGGGCGGAAACGGAGGAAAGGTCTGGTTAAGCGGGCGGTAAACGAAAGACAGCATTTGGGGGCATAATGAGTAAAATCTACGAAGCTCTGGTCAAGGCGGAAGAGAAGTCGAAATCCGACGATCGTGCGGTAAGTTTCAGCACGCTCGGGCTTTTTCGAAACAAGAAGCACCCGATCAAGATCGACTTCGATCTGGATCCTTTCCTGGAGGAACAATATCAAAAGCTCAGGCGGCGTTTGGCCCCCGACCCCAGGCAACCGAATGTGAAAGTCGTCATGGTGGCTGCAACCACTCATGGAGAAGGAGCGACCACCACTTCCGCTATTCTCGCTTCTACCCTTGCTAGGTCGGGACGCTCGAAAATCCTTCTCGTGGATGCGAATCTCAGGACCCCCGCGCTGGACGGCGTTTTCGACGGGGCCCAGCATCCGGAGGGGCTTTCCGATGTCGTTTTATCCGATGCGCCGTTGGAGAATGCGATCTATCAGACAAATTTCCCGAACCTTTTTCTCTTGCCGGTGGGTAAGCCCTTTCAATCGCCGTCCTATCTGTTTGATGGCGATGCGATCTCCAATCTCTTGAAGACGTTGCGAGACAAGTTCGACTTTGTGATCTTCGATGGCGCGCCCCTTGAAGGTTACTCGGAATCATTCTTTCTGGCCTCCAAAGTGGACGGTGTTATTTTGGTTGTCGAGTCCGAGCGGACAAGAAAACAAGTCGTCAAGAAGATCAAGAAGGAGCTGGAGTGGGGATCGATCAATTTGCTCGGCGTCGTATTAAACAAGAAAAGGAACTATATACCGGCCTTGCTAGAGCGGTTTTTCTAGCGGGCTCTTATCACAGTATTTCGAAGTTCGAATTTCGAAATGCGAAATTGGCGCGCTGAGCGAGAGGCAATACTGAGGAACCACTGAATAAAGAGCGAAGCGGTTAGCAAAGGCGACACCGTATCGAGAACCACCGATGTCAACAACTGAAACTACATCCGGGATTAGCATCATCATCCCCCTGTACAACAAATCGCAGACGATTGCCCGGGCCATCGACTCCGTTCTTCGCCAGGATGTGCCGTGCGAGGTCGTTGTCGTTGACGATGGAAGCACAGACGGCTCGGATTCCGTGGTCAAGAAGTACGGCGGCGCGGTGCGCTACTGCCGGCAGGCAAACTCGGGGCCGTCGGCTGCGCGTAACTTCGGCGCAAGCCTTAGTTCGTTTCCGGTTTTAGGGTTTTTGGACGCCGACGATGAATTGTTGCCGGGATGCCTCGCCGCCCATCTCGAGTGCCGCCGAACGCGTCCCGAGGTGAAACTTACGATCAGCCCCTTGCGCTCATTGCAGAGCCGGATCGCCCATCGACGCAAAGAGTTTGTTCCCTGCGGCCGGTTTCACTACTCTGACCGGTTTATACATGATGGTGTCACCGGCATTCATATCAGTACCGTGTGCATTGATAGGGATTTATTCGATAAAGTCGGCGGTTTCGATGTCGAGCTCTGGTGCTGGGAAATCTTTGATTTCATGTTTCGCGCCGCGCTTGCGGCCCGGGTCACCGGATTCCTGGATAAAAGCTATGTGGCGATTCACAAAGATCCTTCGAACAGCCAGTTTCAGAGGGAAAAGGACACCCTCCGTTTTCGCGAGCGTCGCAGTCACAAAATTCTCGACCGACTCGGAGAGGTCCCGCGAGAAGAGCAGAAATGGGTGCTGCGGAGCCTCAAAGCAACCGTCAAGGAATTTGTCGCGCGCGGGGCGCGGAAGGAAGCTAGAGACCTGGCGCAGCGGCTCTTGGGGGCGAAGCCGGCCAGTCCCCAGGCGCTCATGTGTTATCTGCTGAGCCTTCTTCCCGAACCGGTGATTCGCGGAGTCGTTATGGCGCGCCGCGGTTCCCTTCCGGATATGCGCCGGCCTTAAAAAATCGGTTTCCAAGAGTCAAGAACGCAATCTGTAGGCTTTGGTCAATCGCGGGGCTCGACATTGCAGCGTCAGGCTCATGCCTGTGCCCGAAGGCCCCGCGTCAAATTCTGCAAAGGTGACGAGACATGTCTATATCAAGATTAAAGCGACGCGTTGATATTGCGCTGATCGTGGGTGCTCGGCCAAATTTTATGAAGGCGGCGCCGATCCTGCGGCAACTGAAGAGCCATCCGAAAGCCTTTCGGGTGCGCCTCATTCACACGGGGCAGCACTATGACAGCGACATGTCGGACACGTTCTTCAAGGAACTCAAGCTGCCCCACCCGGACCGTTTTTTAGGCGTCGGG
>JBFJNS010000351.1:0-3751 GCA_041618055.1 Binatia bacterium | reverse complement strand
GTGAAGTACTTGCCCGGATAGCCAAGCTGCTCGTACTGCTCTTGAAATAGCGGGTAGAAGCGCACGTACACCGCCACCAGCGCCGCGGTGGGCACCGACTCCGCCAGCCGCACATAACGCCTGTAGCGGGCTGCATTTTTCGGACTGAAGCTCAGGCTCTCGCCCTTGCCCGATGTTACCGGCAGGCCCGCTACGGGCTTGACCGGCATCGCCCGCAGCGACAGCTCTTTGCGCGGCAGATTATCCACGGTGGCCACGATGCGGCGAATGATCTCCCGCAGGTTAAAATATTTTTCCAGATTCCGCCCGAATAGCCCCGCCAGCGCCTCTCGCATCGCTGCGTCGCTATCGGCCAGGGCCGGCAGCGGTTCGGCCGGTTCCGCGCCCGGCTCATCCCCGGGACGAACTGCCTCGATGGGATGGCGTATGGCCGGCTCTTCGGGGAGCGGAGGCGGTTGCAGTACCTGCGGCTCCGGCTTCTCGGTATGAAACCATTCATAAAACACGGCGCCAGCAGCAGCCAGCGCGACGACCACAATCAGCGCCCATATCGTCTTTTTCATGAGCATCCACCCCCTCTATGCGTGCTGATGACAGCCATGAATTATTTTCACCCTCGCGGATTGTGTGATGGACCGCCTCGGCGTAGATCAAGCTGCTTCTACCGGTCTGTTTGTCAGTCAGCGTGGCGCCACGAAAACTGATTCCAGGCATGAGCGTTCCCGGGCTGAAAAGGCCGCGCCCTCTATAATTTCCTAACACCTGAGGGCGGCAAATGTAAATAAAAAGTCCACCTCGCCTACGCTGCTCCCCCGCTGTCAGTCAGAGGCAGTCATGCCACCCGTCAATCCTCTTCCCGTGCGCACTAACAACTTCCCCACACCCCGGCAAAGTTTCTTGAGTCAAGGAGATTTTGGTTCCGGCTTTAAAAAGACAGGGATAGGTGATTGGTTCAGAACTTTGAGGAGATTCGCGCTCAAGGCTGTACAGCGCGTAAAGGATTATCGTCCGGGAGTGCGCCCCCTGGCCCTCATGCAGCTATTGAAGACCTCCGCCTTAGAGCCGGCAACGCCGGCGATCGCCGCTTCCCGCTCGCACTCGTACGCGTCACGGCCGAAAGTGTTCGTGCTTCTGGTTTCCTCTTGTGGACCGCTGCCGTCGCTAAGTGCGCTTCCGGTTTCCACATTCACACCCCTGCTTTCCCTCGTCGTACTTCGGCTGCCGGTTGGTGTCGGTGGGAAAGCGCGCGGCGCAACGCATCCCGCCAAAAGAATCATTGCGGCAATTAATCCAAACTTCATCAACGACGCTCCAGCATGCGTGCCCACTCTTCGTTAAGGTAGCGCATAGGATCATTACATACCCATGGAGATCTATAAAGTACATCCCTTGAAAGGGATCGGCAAGCGGTCGTCATAGAACCGCCTGCAAATGTTCTGGAGCTGAGACTTGCTGTTGCTTTTCCGCCACGGATGATATGCGAGCCGACCGTTTCTCCGAAGCCCGACTCCCAGGTTTCGCTAGGGTGACCCGTCGTTGAAGCAAAGTCCTGGATCGAATACCCTATCCCTAGTACAGGGATGAGATCTATTCACGAGAAATCATAATGGGAAGACTATCATGACCATCGATTTCGCTCAGGCCCGCACCCGCATGGTCCAAGAACAGCTCGTAAGCAGGGGGATACATGATCCTCGCGTCCTTCGGGCGATGGCTGATGTACCACGTCACTTATTCCTCGAAAACGAACTGTGGGATGATGCGTATAAAGATCACCCGCTGCCCATAGGGGCTAAGCAGACAATTTCGCAACCTTATATGGTCGCCCTTATGCTTGAAGCCCTCGGGCTTACAGGAGCGGAGAGGGTGCTTGAGGTAGGAACCGGCTCGGGTTATGCCGCGGCAGTTCTGAGCCAGCTATGCGCCGAGGTCTTTTCTGTTGAGACAGTGGAAGAACTTGCCCTCACAGCGCGCGCTGTCCTAAGCACCCTGGGCTACATAAACGTGTCGGTTCTTGTGGGCGACGGAACCCTTGGTTGTGAGGAACATGCTCCTTACGACGCCATTGTCATTGCCGCTGCTGCACCCTGTATTCCCCGCCCGCTTATCGAACAGTTAAAGGCGCCCGGTTATCTCGTATTGCCAATGGGTGAGAAAGAGCTTCAATCTCTAGTGCGCATTCGTAAAGACATCTCAGGAATTAGAGAGGAATATTTGGGAGAGTGTCAATTCGTGCGACTGAGAGGGAAGTATGGGTGGGAAGATAAGCCTTAATTCGACAACAACTCACATGACAAACTGGTCAGCGAGGCCCGTCTAGTCCTTGCCGCGCTCGGAATGACAGATCGCAGATCTCAGACTTGCAATTTGAGATTTGACATTTGCAATCGCGAAGGGCATGCCCACGGTTGTAGGGGTTGCGGGTCGAGCGGGTCTGAAAAAATGTCGGATTAGGGTTAGTTTCCGCGCTTACACGAGAGACGTCATGCTCAACCCGTTCATAATACTCTATCTAACCCAGAACCTTACCCTCGACGTCTTCTTCAGTCGGCATTTGTTTGCCATTGCCCGACCGTCAAGCACTCCCCCCTGTTGAAGCTCTTTCGGAACTTTGAAATCCATTTCACAAACCCTCTACTCCCCTACCAAAGCCGCAGCGAGAGCCGCTGCCAAAGAAGCGATTGGCGAGCATCAACGCGTTTCCTCCCATCCACCCCGTATGCAGGATTGAGCCGGCCTATTTTGACGCTCATGACCATGCTGTCGAACGATCAGGCGTGATCCTGGATCGCTTTATCTTGGTTAAGGCCTCGCCTACATGCCCAAGTGTTAGAGGCATGGGCTTGTCAAAATGATTGCCCCGCAATGCATGCATCTTCGCCCGGTGGCAAATCGACTCCAGTTCCGCCCCCGAAAACCCTTCGGTATCGGCAGACACCCTCTGCACTAACTCTTCCAAATTTGTTTTGTCGTCAAGAATAACATCTCGCAGGTGCAAGCGCAGAATCTGTCTCCTTTGAGGCTCATCCGGCAATGGCACCGGTATATGAGCACCGAACCTCCTGGCTTGAAGGAGAGCCGGGTCAATCAAATCAAAACGGCTGGTCGTTCCTAAAACAACGAGACCGCTCATGGGCTGGATACTGTCCATTTCAGCGAGAAATTGGCTTACTACCCTCTCAGCAGCTTGCACGCCGGCATCCCTGCCCCTTCGCGGCGCAATCGTGTCGATTTGCTCGAAGAGAATGATGCAGGGAACCACGCGGTGAGCGAGCTGGAAGATATATCGCAGCTCGGCTTCCGATTCCCCCAACCATTTTGAAAAGATTTCGGGACCTTTGACCAGAATAAAGTTGGCCTGGAATTCCCGTGCCACAGCTTGAGCCAACATGCTCTTGCCGGTTCCAGGTGGACCGTGCAGCAGGATACCAGGGGGAGGTTTTATTTTGGTTGGCGTCAAACCTCCCGTCTTTTTGAGCGACAGCCCAACCAATTCCTTGAGCTCCTCTTTGGTTTCGTTAAGGCCGCCAATGTCATCCCAACTGACGTCCGGCACGGTCACCAGAACTTCCCTCATCGCCGAAGGGCGAACCTTGGCCAACGTCTGCTCAAAGTCTGCCTTCTCCACCGTCAGCTCCTCTAAGGCCGCCTGCGGGAAGCTGGCATATGCCGTGCCATCACCGAACTTCCTACGCATAGCATTCAGACCGGCTTCGCGGCACAACTCCATCAAGTCGGCGCCGACGAAACC
>JBFJNS010000350.1:0-3769 GCA_041618055.1 Binatia bacterium | reverse complement strand
GTATTCGCGGTGAACCGGTAGAAGTTGTAAAAGGGCCTTTTACTGGATTCCCAATCCCTGCCGACGCTGAAATCGTCATAGAAGGCGAGGCGCTGCCTGGACAGAGCAGACCCGAGGGGCCCTTCGGCGAATGGATGGGATACTACTCCGACGATGTTGTGCCGCGCCCCTATTTGAACGTAAAGACCGTGATGTACAGGAACGATCCGATTCTCACTTGCGCCCCCCAGCATAAACCTGTCGATGAAACCGGTTTACTCAAGGGTATCGCCGGTGCTGCTGAGATCTGGAAAGCGCTAGAATCCTGTGGCCTCCCGGACATTCTCGGCGTGTGGAACCACGAAGGAGCTCCGGCCACGCGTTTCACGGCAATCCAGATCCGCCAGCGTTATCCGGGCCACGCGCGCAACGTGCTACACGTTGCCTCGAATTGTATGGCGGGGGCCTATAATGGAAAATGGACGGTGGTGGTGGATGATGACGTGGATTGTTCCGATATGGATCAAGTACTTTGGGCGATGGGGACGCGTTTCGATCCCGTGACGGATATCGATATCGTGCAGAAGGCATGGTCATCAGGACGCGATCCGATGTTTTTACCGGGCAACTTTAATAACCGCATACTTATCGACGCCTGCATTCCCTATAATCGAAAACTAAAAGGGGAGTTCCCGAAGGTCGTTGAAGTGACGGAGGATTATCGAGTCAAGTTAAAAGACAAGTATCCCCGGCTGTTCAAGTCACGTACTCAGTCGTAGGGCGTCCGTTGCAAGTCTTTAAGCGCTTTCACGACCAAAGACTTTGGAGATTTTAGTTCGCCCGCGCTGCTCGGTGCGATTTTTTCGGTTTATTCCACGGGATTTTTCGGAATTCGAAGGAGGGTAGAGTATGGTTTTTGCCAGCTGGCGTGGGGTGGTTGGTGTGGTCAAACCAACGCATCGGCCCGGGTCATTAGAAGAGTTCATTCGCTTGTTGCCGGAAGGGATCGGAGTGGTTCCCGTGTACCTAAATTTCCAACGCGGCACTGAAGATGAATTTCGTGCGGCGCTCAATGCGGTGGAAGAAAAAGTTTCGGAGCTGGCAAAGGAAGGGGTCGATCTGATCCATCCCGAAGGTGCCCCGCCCTTCATGGTGCAAGGATTCAAGGGCGAAGCCAAGTTAATAGAGGATTGGGAAACTAGGTATAAAACTCCCATGATGACCGCTGGTCAGACCCAGGTCGAAGCGTTGCGCGCGCTCAAAGTCAAGAAATTCGTCGGCGTGACCTATTTTGTCAACAGCGTCAACGACATTACGACGCGCTATTTCCAGGATGCCGGCTTCGAAGTCTTGGCGATGGAAGGCATGTCAGTGGCGTTTGAAGATGTGGGTCGGCTGGCATCTCAGGAAATCTACGCGCACACGCGTAGGGTATTTCTCAATCATCAAGACGCCGATGGTATTTACATGCTGGGAACGGGGTGGCGCTGTTTGGATATTATCCGACTGCTCGAAGAGGATCTCCAGGTTCCCGTGGTTCACCCAGTGCCCGCTCGCGTTTGGTCGGTGCAAAAGCGTCTCCATGTGCGCCAACGAAAGAGTGGCTACGGAAAGCTACTCGAGGAAATGCCGTAAGCGAACGGACTTAACTGTTCGCTGGTCAAATAGACGAGTCTGACTGTGAACAAACTGGAATTGGGTTTCGGGGGCTAAAAAATTGGGCAGGCAAAGGGGATTATGTGTCCTTTTGATGCTGCTTGCAACGGCTGCGTGTCAATCAGTGAAATCGCGAGCGCCGCAAGTTTCGACTCAAATTTCTCACCCGAATCCCAAACTCGTCGCCGGTTCGCCTGAGCCCGTGGCAGTCACCGGTGCGCAACGTTGGGAATATGCCTGGAATAAGGCAATGGATGGCGTCGCCGTAGGAGCCATCGCGGGCGGCCCCTACGGTGTCGGGGGCGGCTTCGTCATTGGATTGGTGGCTGGGTTGTTAATGGCTGATTCTCATTATAATGCGATCCAGAATCAGATCTATTCTGAACAACAGAAAAACCTGCATTTAGAAGCCGCGATTGAACGGGAATTGGCGCGCCAGGCCGAACTGGAGAAGGATGTCTTTACAGCCGTCGGGTCACCTGCTGAAACCCCGAGCTCGCTAAATAACGCGGGATTGAAGGGTTCGGAGGCTCTGGAGCCCTTCGGTCCGACGCCCGAGAAGGGGACAATTCAACGTTCATCGGAAAGTATGATTCTAGCGACCGCAAAAAAGCCTGCTGCGGACCGGGAGTTTGCCAAGGCTGTTGAGAATGTCGACGTTAGAGATGTCAATGGTGACGGCGTTCCGGATCTATGGGTTTACTACAATCCGAAAAAACCGGACGAGATCTTGCGCCAGGAAGAGGCGTCAAATTACGACGGCCGAGTGAACATATGGAACTATTTTAAAAACAAGCAACTGGTACGTCGCGAGGTGGATTCCGGAAACCATGGCCGGCCAGACACTGTTTTTTACTACGTGGATGATAAAATCACGCGTGAAGAACGCGATGAAAGCGGCGCGGGAAGAATGACGTATCGCGCAACGTACGAGAATGGGCGTCTGGCCACGGTAGAAAAGGAAACCAGAGGTGACGGGCGAACTGATTTATGGATTTTCTATGATACCACGAAACTCGGGGAAAAGGTCGTCAGGGAAGAGAAGGATCTGGATGGGGACGGCCTTATCGATGTGTGGTCGTACTACAATGACGGTCGTCTGGTGCGGCGCGATGTGAGCGCCGCGGGGCTAAAGGTATTTTCCAACCAAGAACAACTGCCGGCCATAGCCCGCGAGTTGAATCCATTTTGATCGTTTGTGCTGAAATAACCCCTGAAGAATCATGTGTATAAGTCAACACGTGATCTGACAGTCGTCTGATAAGTCCTCGTTGTCAGTTGTTGTCGATTCCTCCACTCACGCCGCCAGCATCTTTTCTTTGGCCAACGGGACACTATCGATGAAAGTCTGCATCGGTGTTTTCCCATAACACCATCGGCCCTGATGGGTTCGTTCCTCGTTGTACTGCTTGATCCATTGATCCAAGTCCGCCTGCAACTCTTCGATGGTCTTGTACAGCTTCTTTCTAAACGTCACCCGATAAAACTCATTGAGCACCGTCTTGTGAAACCGCTCGCAGATCCCGTTGGTCTGGGGACTGTGGGTCTTGGTGCGGGTGTGATCGATATCCTCCAGCGCCAGGTACAGTTCGTATTCATGATGCTCGGGATTGCCACAGTACTCGGTCCCCCGATCCGTCAGCATTCTCAATAACGAGACCTCCTGCTCTTCAAAAAACGGCAGCACTCGGTCGTTGAGCAGGTCGGCTGCCGTCACCGGGGTCTTGCAATCATACAGCTTGGCAAAGGCTACCTTGCTGTACGTGTCAATAAAGGTCTGCTGGTAGATCCTGCCCACCCCCTTGAGCGTCCCCACGTAAAACGTATCCTGCGCCCCGCAGTACCCCGGACATTCGCTTTCAAACTCCCCGTGAGTTTCCTTCTCCGCTTTGGCCTTCTCCAAGGCTACCACCTGAGACTCGGTCAGAATCAACCCGTCCTGCTGGCTCTTGGCCTCCAGCGCTTTTAACCGCTTCTTGATATTCTCCAGATCATGGCGCAGCCAGACACAGCGCACTCCGGCCGGAGAGATAAAAACTCCTTGCTTCTTCAATTCATTGGCGGCTCGGACTTGTCCCCATCCCGGCTCGGCTAGCGCTAGCTCCACCACCGCTTCTTCGGTCGCCTCGGCGAT
>JBFJNS010000349.1:0-3793 GCA_041618055.1 Binatia bacterium | reverse complement strand
TTCTCCCTGCGACACATCGCCTGCCAAGCATCTTGAGTTTTTACCAAACGGCGCCATGTGTCAAATCGAAGCCCCCGCCGCAGAGAGTCCAATTCGCCCATCCGATTGACATTACCCTCTCGACCTTGATAGCCAGATAGACACTACTCCCCACAGTCACCGGCTCCTAGCATCGATCACGACCGAGGAGGAACGCGCCATCTTTCCTCGCAGGAGCGATTTCCGCAGAATTGTCTGAAGCCAGCCACTCCGGTGATTTTGGGCGCCAGGGTGTGCTGGCTTTCTACTTTCCATTCTCGATCGTCCGATACAGACCAAAAATTAACCTCAATAGGAGGTGCATCATGCCTAGATTTTTAATGCAAGCTACTTTCGGCCAGGAGGCTGCCAAGCGGCTCATCGAGGACGGCGGCACCAAACGAGCAGCGGCCGTTCAAGCGCTTCTTAAACAACAGGAGGCGCGCTTGGAGAATATGTACTTCAGTCCACAGAACGACGGCCCGGACGTTTTCGCCATTGTCGAGGTGCCGGCGGGTCGAGCCGACGCCTTCGGTGTCGTCGCTCTGGCCGGCAGGACTGCGGGCATCAATTTAACCGCCAGGCGAATTTATACGCCGGAGGAGCTGGATAAGCTGACGCCGAAAGCGAGAGCCGTACCGATACCGGGGAAATAGGCCCGCGTTTGTAGCAATGACGCATCGCGCGATAGCCTATGTGGACGGCTTTTTCGCCGGCATCATCGGAGCGGCCATCGTTGCCGTGCTGTTTCTGTTCATCGACACGGTGAAAAGCGTCCCGCTTTACACGCCTACCGTGCTCGGAACCGGGCTTTTCGTGGGCGCAGAGGATCTCGCCGTGCCGGAGCAAGTGCAGCTCTCTTTCAGGCTGAGCCTGATGTACACCGGAGTCCATGGCTTGGTCTTTATCGTGCTTGGGGTATTGGGAGCGCAGTTCGTTCTGTTGACTAAGAACAGGCTCAATCTTGGCTTGTCGATCTTGCTGCTCTTTCTGATTTTGGAACTGGGCTTCCTCGGCACTTGGTATTTTGTTGCCGCCGAGGTGCTCAATCAGCTTACTTGGACAGTCGTCTTGCTCGGGAACCTTCTCGCGGCGACTGGAATGGCCATCTATCTTAACCTGCGAAATCCGAGCGCAGGCGCGAGGCCGCCGCGATCTGAGTAGGCTCAACGAGTGAATTTGCGATGGAAGGTATTGTCCGTAGTGTTTGCAGTTGTACGCAAGTCAAAACTTTAACTGGAGGTGTCTTATGGTTAAAGGAGTTATTCTAACGGATTACACGGATCAAGGGCGGCGCGCCATCAAAGAATCCCCTGATCGCGCCGAAGCCGCGATAAGCGAAGCGAAGAAACTAAAAATCAACGTCAAAGATCTCTTCTACACGCCTGGCGGACCGCATGATGCCGCTATCGTCGTCGAAGCCGAGGGACCCGAGCCGATTCACAAGTTCATGGCGAGCGTTCAGGCGTTGGGCAACGTGAAGTTGAAATTCGTCCGGGCATTTTCCATCGACGAAATGCGCAAAATGATCTAGCGGTTACATGTAATTGCAGAGCTGGTACGCAATACTATCTAGCAACAGACGAGTGAGACTTGTTACCGAATGCGGTTGGGCGAACCTGAGCGCGTGAAGGGTTTTTTCGGAATCAATCGCGGACACGAGTTGGCATAGTTATGTACGAGATATTTATATGCTTTACCACATCACTCTACGCCACAGGCCGGTAGACTGCCCGGGGCGGAATCCCGAAAAAGCACGGGCTTCGCGAGTACACTTCGCGGAGCGCGAGGCCCGTCAGCGGGAACTGGGCTACCAAATGCGCGCCTTCGTCGGCGCCTGGCCTAGTCATATTGAGTACGCCCTTCTCGAAGCTGCGGATTCGCGTACGGTCAACAGCTGGACGCGCACATTGCCCAATCACGACGAGGCTACGGTATGTCTCGTCCGGTGGATGGCTGACTTGATTGCCGACAGCCGGAATCCGCTTCCTGCGACGTCGGACGACGCCGAGTCGCCGCAATCCAATTCAATGCTGTTCCATCTTACGATGGAGCACAACGCTCAATACTGTCCAGCGCAGAACCCGGATGACCTCCGGGCGCTCCGCGAGCGCTACGACCAACGCGAGCAGCGCTCCAGGGAGACGTGGGTGCGGGTACAGTTTTTCGTCTCCGGCGAGCCCAGACATGTCACCTACGCCCTTCTGAAAGCCCCCGCCGTGGAGAATGTCCGGCGCTGGCTGATGAAGTACCCGGTTCCCCAGGACGTTACCGTCACCCCTGTTCAACGCATGGCAGAATTACTTTCGAGCGGCTAATAAACGGCGCGGAACACGCGGCGGAAGCTATGGAAAAGCAAACGATGAGCGGAAAAACACTGCAGTTTTGGTTCTCTTTTGGAAGTACCTACACATATCTATCGACCCAGCGAATCGAGCAGCTCGCCAACCCAAATGGGATCAATGTTGAATGGTATCCGTTCATTCTGAAGAGGATCTCGTCCGGCAGCGGGAATCAGTCCAATCCCCGCAAAGTCAGCTACATGTGGCGAGATCTGAAGAGGCGTGCCGACCGTCACGGCCTGGAATTTAATCAGCCTGCTCTTTACCCAGTGAATTATGAATTAACAGCCAATGTCAGTTTGGTCGCCTGTCAAGAAGGGTGGGGGCCGGAATTTATAAAACTGGTCTTTCGTTGGAATTTCGTTGACGGGCGGCAGATCGGCGTAAACGACAATCTCGAAGCTGTCCTGCGCGAATTAGGGAGAGAGCCTAGGGTGCTGATTGAGAAGGCTCAGTCAGACGAGATCGTAGCGACGATGCAACAGCAGACTGAAAAAGCCAGATCCTTGGGAATCTTCGGATCACCGAGCTTTATGGTCGGCGACGAGTTGTTTTGGGGCGATGACCGTCTGGAAGAGGCAATTGAATGGTGCGTCACGCATTAAAGTAGGCGACGCTACAGCCAGTGACCGGGGGAGGTGCACGCTATGTCCGAAGTCCATGAAGGTGGCTGTATTTGCAACGCAAGCAGATATCGCGTGAAGGGCGACCCCTTTGCGGGTCTCTGCGTGTTACTGTACCTTTTGTCAACGGCGGACGGGTGGTGCCTTTAGTATCCATGCGTTCTTCGAGCAAGAGAATCTCGAGTCAATGAGCGAGGGGCTTGGCGTCTACGAACAACGTTCGGACGAGAGTAACAATTGGTTGCGGCTCCACTTCTGTAAGCGGTGTGCGACAACCGTAATGCTGACCCTGGAGAAGTTTCCGGAACTTCGGCTTATCACGGGTGGTACATTCGACGACCCGAACTGGATCAAGATCGACCGCCATGTCTGGACTCGTTCGGCCCAGCACTGGGTAATCTTACCGCAGGATGTAGACTGCTTCGAGAAAAGCTCGCAGGGAGCTAAAATAAACCGGTCGACCTGAACGTCATCGTGTCGTCCCTAGGCTCCGCTACACCCATAGTGATCTCGGAATCAATTTGAGGCGTCTATCAGTTTAATCCTACGGTAAAATCGTTTAAAGCCGCGCTGGGATTCCATCCTTGACCGTAGATTCCAGCCTGTTGTAGAGAGTAACCATACCGGCGCTGTTCGGCGACAAGAGACCGACTCCTTCATCCACGCATTCCTCATTGCGCGCCGCCTCGTCGCCCGGACAACCTCCCCCTTTAGTCGGGAATCTTATTTTGAAGTACTGACTAATGGCTTCCAAAAGAAAAACTCCCAGATCAAAGGCAAAAAAGCCCCGTACCCAACGAGCGCACGGAA
>JBFJNS010000348.1:0-3818 GCA_041618055.1 Binatia bacterium | reverse complement strand
TCGAAATCAGACTGGATGAATGTCCGCTATTGGGGAAAGCGGGCAGTCGGGCCGATCTGACGTCCGCTAAGCGCTCCAAAGCAGACGTAGTGTTCATGGGACAATGGCTGCGTTCGATTTGCTATTCTGGCCCCGTTACCACTAAGCAGCAGGCGATCATGTCCAACTACATTGATCCTGAGCGCGATCAGTTCGATGCTTTCAAAGAACTGCCCCGCGACAAGCCGATCATGATGCTCAACCTCCTGTGCTTTCGCGAGAAAGCGGTTTATGAGGATGGCCGAGAAGCCACCGGCGCAGAGGCCTATGCAGCGTATGGCAGCGAGACTAGCCCCATTTTCCGACGCGTCGGTGGTGAAATTATTTGGCGTGGCAAGCCAGAATTGATGGTAATTGGTCCGAAAGACAAGCATTGGGATATGATCTTCGTTGCCCGTTATCCTACAGCGGGCGCTTTTCTCGAAATGGTCACCGATCCCGACTATCGAATCGCCGTTAAGCATCGTCAGGCCGCTGTAAAAGACAGTCGACTAATATGCACAACTGAGTCCACCGGGGGCGACGAATTTTCGGGCTAAGAACACCGAAAGAGTTTTGGACTGGCCGCCTTTGGCTGGAAGCCGCCCAAGGGCTGATAAACTAATGAATCACTGCTACTGACCCAAGCCAGCCAGCGGAAAGACGTCATAGATACGTCAGCGCGTTTATCGTCTCGGGGGCTAGCGACGGCGTTCTGCGGGCTCGAAGGCAAAGAGGCTCAAGACAATTAAGAAGGTCTTATTATTCGTGGCTGGCTCTATCGTCCTCGCCATGGCTATTGGAGCCGGGATCTGGAACACCCGGGCAGGACAAGACTGGCTTCTTGAGCACGCGGTTACTGCGGTGATGAAGCGTCCAGCGACAATGAGCCAATATGAGGGTCTCAAGGTCTATCTTTGCGGCACTTCCTCCCCGCTTCCGGCCCCAGGCCGTGCCCAGGCATGTGTAGCGGTTCTCGCCGGAGAATCGCTTTATCTGGTTGATGCTGGCGCCGGGTCTGCGCAGGTTGCGGCAATTGGCCGTCTGCCGTTGGAACGTCTGGAGGCGGTTTTTCTCACTCACTTTCACTCCGACCATATCGCTGCACTTCCTGAATTCAATCTCAATTCGTGGGTTGCCGGGAGGCCAAAGCCATTGACAGTACTTGGGCCGACAGGTGTATCTGAGATTGTCGATGGTCTCAATGACGCCTATCGACTCGACCAAAGGTACCGGGTTGCTCATCACGGAGAGGAGCTATTAGCCCCCAATCTCGGGGTGATGGAGGCCAGATTGATGGAAGCCGGCACGGTGTTGGATATGGGAGACCTGATCATCACAAGTTTCCTGGTTAACCATGATCCAGTGCGGCCTGCGGTTGGTTATCGATTCGACTATCGCGGAAGATCGGTGGTCATTAGTGGTGATGCAACCATCACTACCGGCCTAGTCGAAGCTGCAACCGGAGCGGATCTGTTGCTTCAAGACAGTTTGTCCTTACCGATTATCAAGAGTCTCGAGAAGGCCTCGACAGGTCGGCGGATGGAGAAGATCTTTTTCGATATACAGGATTACCATGCGCACACGAGCGAACTTTCGGCTCTGATTGCCAAAAGTGGAGTACGGCAGCTTGCCCTTTATCATCTGGTCCCACCCCCTCAGAACGCACTATTCGAAAAGATCTTCTTGCGGGATATTCCCCGAGGCACGATTCTTTGCGATGACGGCATGATTTTCGAACTTCCAGTAGAAAGCGAGGAGGTCAGAGTGATCACTCCCTGAGTCAGGGACCGATCGCGCCATATTCGGAGACCCTGGCGCCTGCTCGTGGCCGTTAGCCGCCTGTCAGAAATCAGAATTTTCAGCAATTTGAATGACCGCTCCTGGTGAAAGCAGGCTTTCGATCTTGAATTTTTAAAATCGTTTGTTTGAACGGCTGGATTGGCCCCGGAAGCAGCCGTTGGCGTATCGTTGGTTAAAAGGGCTGTTACTGACCCGAAGCGGACATAAAAAAGACGATGCCGGATCAGGTGTGCGACTGGACAAACTGTCTATTTGTACTACGCTTAGTGTGCGTCAACGGTGAAAGCAAGTCCGTCTTTAGGCGAGAGGAGGTAACGACCATGCCTAAGTTCATCGATGCACATCCCATGAAGCCGTTCACAGCGCAACAGCTGAGATCGTTGCAGAATGCGCCGCCAGACGAGTTCGGAGTCACGCACCACGACATCCTGTTCAGCGAGAAGGACGACAAGATTTATTGTGTCTTGGATGCCCCGAATTCGGAAGCAATCGACAAGCACCATGCGAAGGCCGGCATCAAGTGTGACTACATTCACGAAGTGAAGTCCACGCGCGAGTAACAAATAAACCTTGTTCGACGTTCACTTAAGGGACGCCTATCTCGTAAGTGAAGAGCCGGGGAATACGTTCCCATTTTGGGTCAGGGTTGTCTTTGTTTGCTGTCCGTGACGATAGACGCGTCTGCCTAATCGCTGACAAAGCCTGTTTTCTTATGACTGCCGTCGCAAAACGGCTTGTTCGCTGACGCGCCACAGCGGCAGAGCGCGACCTTCTTTCCGGTCCAGGATATACGGCCACTGCCGCCGGAAATCGTCACATTGCCCTTGACCATAAGCGGACCGTCCTTGACCGGTTTAATCGTCAGCGGACCTCCCGATTCGGGGTTGGGCTCGCCGGCTTCGCCGACAGCACCGTAGTCGCGGAATCCCGTGCTCTCATGACTGTTATCGCAAAAGGGCTTGTTCTTTGAGTGCCCGCAGCGGCACAGCGCAGCTCGAAACTTCAGGCCGGGCGCATCGGCGGGCGCTCCGTCAATCTCGAGCTCGCCATGAACGAATAGCGGTCCGTTATAGGCAACGCTGATGGTGTTCTCGGGCCTCGCCTTTTCCCGACGCGACCCATCTACAAACTCAACCGATAACGCACCAGACGGGCAGCGCATGATGACGTCCTGGACCTGGTCATCACTCGCAAGGTCGGGCTGACACCACGGCTGTCGACCGCCGACAAACAGGTCCCCTTTCGCCCGGCCGCACTCGCCGATGTGAATGCAAAGGCCGCCGTGCCAGGAAACTTCGGCGTTTTTGCCCGCGTATTTTGTGATCTTGCTTTCAGACACCGCTCGTTCTCCGTTTGTTTTTTCGCTTTTATCGTCGCGCGCTGCCGCTTCAGACGCCCAGGTAACGCGCAATACCTTTGGCGGCTTCGCGACCTTCGTGCACGGCCGTTACCACGAGATCGGAGCCACGCACCATATCACCACCCGCAAAAATCTTCGGATTCGTCGTCTGGTAGGGATAGGCGCCTAGCGACGCAACGCGAACCCGCCCACTGGGCAACGTTTCTATCTGGAACTCGTTAAACCAGTCGGGCGGATCCGGCCGAAAACCGAACGCGATGACAACGGCGTCCGCAGGCAAAACTTCTTCGGAACCGGGAATGATCTCGGGCCGCCGACGACCGTCCGATCCCGCCGCACCCATGCGGGTCTCCACAAGCTTGACGCCAGTGACCCGATCGTTGCCAAGTATCTCCACGGGCTGCCGGTTGAACAGGAAGCGAATTCCTTCTTCCTTGCTGTTCGCAACCTCACGACGTGAGCCCGGCATGTTGGCCTCATCGCGGCGATAGGCGCAGGTCACACTCTCAGCGCCCTGGCGTATCGCCGTCCGATTACAGTCCATGCCGGTGTCTCCGCCACCGAGAACGACGACGTTCTTGCCCGCAAGATCGATATACGGCGCATTCGCCTCGTCGTGACCGAGCTCTCGATAGAC
>JBFJNS010000347.1:0-3825 GCA_041618055.1 Binatia bacterium | reverse complement strand
TATCCTCGTCATTTCTGTCGCATCCTCAGTCATTCATTCGAGATATAGACATCGAATGTGGTGGGGATTCGTTGCCTGTTTCCTCGTACTTATATGCGTTCATGCGGTCGGGGCCAGAGGGTCAATAGCTCAGTTCCGCGAAAACGGGATAGGTTTTACAAGCCGAGTTTGGCGCAGTTCGGAAAGCATTGAATACTCCAAATCTCTACCCAACGGACTGGCGATTTATTCCAATGGTTCGGATCTCATCTATTTCTTGACCGGCAAGCGAGCTGTCTCCATCCCCCTTAGGGTTTCGCCTTCCACCCTTTTACCTAATCCGGACTTTGAGCGGGAAATTGACGCCATTAGAACCAAAGTACTGGAGAATAAGGCAGTAATTGTTTACTTCAACAATATTAACTGGCGCTGGTCTCTGCCATCCAGGGAAGAACTTGAGGACAACTTCCTTTTTCCCATCCTGCATCGCCTGGAAGACGGTGTGATTTACGGGATTAGGGGCCGGGGCACGTCGCCCCCTCATGGTTAAAATGCCACTGGTTAAAATGCCACAAGAATGCGACCTATAGCACTTTGCGCATCTGCTGAAACGATTTCAAATGATCTTGAGCTTGCGGTTGACTAGGAGCCATGCGGCTCCCTAACTTTCGCTCGCCATCCGCGCTTCGGACACACGACGATTCTTCGCTCACACGGCGCACCGAGATGGTCCCAGCCTCCCGGCGCTAGAAATGCCGGGCCACAAGCACCGTTATGCGATCAACCGCGATTTCGCGGAAAAACCCTGGCTCGCACTTTATCTGCGCTTTGATCCTTTGAAGCGAAAAAACGTCAGACTAACAATCGCGATGACCAATGCGACGAGTGCGACTTGCAGGTCCCCGTTCGCTTTCAGGGCTAAACTGTAGGCCAGCTCGTTGCTCTGAGCACCGGCCTCGCCTAGTGCCAACCTAGCCAGCTCCGCGTTTCTCGTCGATAGGAAAAAGAAAAGCGCAAAAAGCACGAGGCTCAGAAAAGGAATAATCTTAAGAACCCTCATAATCATTACATCCATATCCGCCAGTATGATAACCGGCGGGTTAAGAGATTTTTTGTGCAATGTCCGGCTTACAGCGAGGTTTGGTTGTGCCTAGCAGATGTTCGACAAAAACAGCGCGATGGACTCTACGCCGGACTTGATGACGATACGAATATCGCAATAGCCACGATGAGTCAAGATGCCATCGAGTTAAGAGTGACAAAAACTCTATTCGGCATAAGAGAACAAAACGCAACAACCCCTTCCACAGGGTTTCCGCCATTGCTGGTGAGAGATCCACGGCGCGCGAGACTTAAACCGTTTAGCGAAGATCAAGAAAAAGCCCGGTTTGCCAAGCGCACACCGCCGCGCAGCTTTACAGTCCTTTTTTGGCGCCTGACACTTCTCACCTTTAGGTGTTAGCCATCAGTTTTCAGCAAAACACTGAGAAGGCATTCTTGACGCCGATGGCTGACGGTTATTCCGTCCTCGCTCGTAACGGCTCTCGTATTTTTCGCTTTTACAAACCGCCGTCAAGCCGTTAAGATCGGTCGCATGCTGTCCGGTCTGGAGCGGCTTTTGTGCGAGCCCAGGCGCTGGCTCGGAAAGGCGCGGGTGGGGTTTGTCACCAATCCCACTGCCGTCGACCCTCAACTGCGCCACGCCATTGACCTTTTGCACTCGCACCCGGACGTTAATCTTAGCCTGCTTTTCGGCCCCGAACATGGTATCCGCGGGACCGCCCAGGATATGGTCGGCGTGCCCAACAGCGTGGACCCCTCGACGGGGCTTCCCGCAATCAGTCTTTACGGCAAAAGCTTTGACTCGCTTTCCCCCACCCCTGCCCAGCTCTCTCAGATCGATATTCTGCTTTTCGATATCCAGGATGTCGGCGCGCGTTACTACACTTACGCGGCCACCATGGCACTCTGCATGCGGGCGGCCAAGGTGGCTCAGGTCAAAGTCATTATTCTCGACCGTCCCAACCCCATCAATGGCATTCAGATCGAAGGCGGCGGTCTAGACGCCGGGCTTGAAAACTTCTGCGCCCTGTACCCTATTCCCCAAAGGCACGGGATGACCATCGGCGAACTGGCGCGGCTTTACAACGACACCTTTGGTATCGGTTGCGATTTGGAAGTCGTGCCGTGCGAGGGCTGGCGGCGCGACGAGTACTACGACGTCTACGATCTGCCCTGGGTGATGCCCTCCCCCAACATGCCCACGCTCGACACGGCCATCGTGTACCCCGGCATGTGCCTCCTGGAAGGCACTAACCTTTCCGAAGGGCGCGGCACGACCCGTCCATTTGAGCTATTCGGCGCTCCCTTTGTCGAGCCGAAGACATTGGCGGAAGAACTACAGCGTTTCACCCTACCCGGCGTAACTTTTCGCCCTTGCGTGATCGAGCCTGCATACCATAAGTTCGCCGGGAAAAGGTGCGGCGCTCTGCAACTGCATGTCACCGACCGCCGCATGTTTCAACCCTACCGTGCAGGCCTCGCCGTTCTAGTAGCCGTCAAATCTCTCTGGCCCGACGATTTCAAGTGGCGTACGGAACCTTATGAATTCAGAGACGATGTTCCGGCCATCGATCTTCTCACGGGCACGCCAAGGGTTCGCGCGGCCATCGATGCGTGCCGGGGACTGGATGAAGTCGCGCGCATCGCCTGCACGGAAACGGACATCTATGACAGCGGACGCAGCCGGGCACTATTGTATGAGTAAGACCTCATCCGGATTGCAAAAACAGGGCTGTTTGTTCTAGAAGGTTTCTTGCCAGATCGAAGGCTGGTGTACAAATCTGAAGCGGCAACCCGCGCGCAGGAAAATTCGCCTAAAGCATAGGAGGGAAAATGGAAAAAGTCGGCGTCGTAGGCGTGGGGGCGATGGGAAGCGCCCTCCTGGAGCGTTTGAAAGTGGCAGGAGTTGAAACCACGGCATTCGATATCGCCCCCTCGGCAATGGAGGCCGCGCGCGCATTAGGCGCTCGTATTGCCCCTTCGGCCGGCGCGGTCGCTGAGGCCTCGACCATCATCGATGTGGTTGTCCGAACCGACCAAGAGATCCTGGACTGTACCCAGGGCAAGAATGGCATCCTTGAGGGCGCCTTGCCCGGCACGCTCGTCCTCTTGCACAGCACGATCAAACCGGACACGACGAAACAAGTCGCGGCGGCGGCCGGAGCAAAAAACGTCCACGTCATTGATGCGTGCATGACCTCGGTGCCCCGCGTCGTGCGCCAGGGAGGCCTGACTTTTCTCGTCGGCGGTCCAGCGGATCTCGTCGAGCGCGCCAAGCCACATTTGCTAACCATGGCAAAAGAAGTGATCCACATGGGAGACTTGGGCGCGGGAAACGTCGCAAAGCTTATCAAGAATCTGGTTACCGCCTCCGAGGCCCTCGTCATCTACGAGGCTCTCCGCATCGGCCAGGCGGGGGGAATAGGTTATCGCGATGCGCTCGAGATGATGCAGAAAACCAGTTCCGAGTCCATGTTGAACCGCTGGCCGGAAAGATTCGAGTTTCCCGGTGCGGAACTAAAACTCAAGGGCGGCGCTAATCTCTACGACAAGGATATTCCCATGGCGGCGGAGGTCGGTAAAAAACTAGGCGTCGACGTTCCTGTCACGGAACAGCTTGCAGCATTGGGGTTACGGTTGATCGGAGCGAAGTGAGAAGAATTTCTCTCAAGCGGGATGCCGACAAAAACCGTTACGGACAAGAGTGGATTGCAGACGAAACGCCGCTTGCTCTTCTGTCAAAGCGCAAGGGTTACGGTGCGCCAAAAAACTCGCGCCGCTTAC
>JBFJNS010000346.1:0-3835 GCA_041618055.1 Binatia bacterium | reverse complement strand
TGTACCGTTCGATCGGAACGGCATCAAGTTAAGCAAGAGCGTCGGCGAGGTTCTAAAGTCGGACGAATCCGGCATCATTCGCGAGGTCGAGCGTGTGCGCGCGGAGGAGTACAGCCGGACTCTAGCAACTTCCCTCTTCGATACTTGCGGAATGCTCAAGCACTCGCCAGCGCTGCCGCCGCTTGATCGCGCCGCCGAAGAAACCTACGTCCGTCGCTACCTGAACAGCTTTCATAGCGGCGGACTCTGTGGCCTGCGCGTTCTTGTTTATCAGCATTCGGCGGTTGGCCGGGACATCTTGCCGCGCATCCTGCACGAGCTTGGCGCCGAGGTCATCACTGCGGGGCGCAGCAAGACGTTCGTTTCCATCGATACCGAGAACATCACCGACGAACAGCTGGACAGTCTGGAGGAACTCGCCCTTGCTGCCAAAACGGGAGATGAGCCGCTTCAGGCAATCGTATCCACCGATGGGGATTCCGACCGACCGCTCGTGACGGCGGTCTTGACCGCCGCGGAGTTCCATCCAGGCGGCCGACGCGTAAAGTTTTTGCCCGGCGATGTACTCGGCATCGTGGTTGCCGAATACTTGCAGGCAGATGCCACGGCGGTTCCCATCGGCGCGAATGACGCCGTCGGGCAACGCGCCTCAGCTGCGCATTTATGCCATCAGCGATTCGAAAGCGCGTGCCGATCAAATCGTCGAGCTCGGGTTGCGCGAACCCGGCGGGATCTTGCGTCAGCTGGAACGAGCGTTTAGTTGAGGTCCGGCCGAGACCTTTGGAAAACGCATCGATAATGTCGTTGCATCTGCGGTGCCGTGGCCGCTTCCGCAGAGACTAGGGATCTTATTTTTCCTCAATTTATCTCACACGTCGTCTCGCACTCGACCCAGATTCGCGGATTTTGTAAACGACCCAAGCTATATTCGTCGTGAATTGGGCTCGTCCGGAAGCATGAGTCTCGGACGCGGTTGCCCCGAGGCAATTCCTAGGGCTTCACGGACGGCGAAGTTATTATTTTCAATCCAGTCCAATAGTGAACCGCAATGTCGCTCGAATCAGTGCACAATTTGATTTGAGAATACAGGTGATTGACTTTCGATCTGCTTGGTGAGGCGGCTAGGTATTATGATCATAATCACTATAGAGATCGCTCCATAGGCGAACTTTGTAAAGGAAGCTGCGCTCGGAGCCGAGCACAGCGATTTAACTGGATTTACGAATCTAACAAAGTATTCCTGGAGGCCATTGAAATGAGGACTTATTAGGTCCATAATATAGATTCGAAAGACGAGGACTTTTTCCCCAGAGTCGGAGAGCGCTAGAAGCCAGCAGGCTTTGCTGCAGCAGATCGGATCGATTTACAGCAGATCGCATAGACTCACGAAGGAGACAACGCCCCGTTAACGGCCCTTTCCATTTCTCGTCCCAGAGAGAGCATTAGCTACGACACCTCAGGTAAGGGGAATCGCTGGTAAACCGCCCCATCTGGCGGAACGATTTGCTGTCAGTAGGGCGGTGAGTTTGTCCCGCAGCTGTTCCCTCATTAAGCCCTGCGGCCGTCGGAAATGAGAGGAGGATGTTGTGCCATTAATTAACCAGTTGCCCGAGACAGTTTTTACCACAAGGGTGGATGACCTCCTTAACTGGGGGCGAGCCTCTTCGCAGTGGTACATGCTGTTTGGCTTAGCCTGTTGCGCCATCGAATTGATGCAGACGGGAGGACCACGGGCCGATATCGATCGATTTGGCGCTGTCCCGCGCGCCACGCCTCGCCAGTCGGATCTCATGATCGTAGCCGGAACGTTAACTTATAAGATGGCCAAACGGACAAAGCTCCTCTACGATCAGATGCCTGATCCGAAGTATGTGATCTCAATGGGAAGTTGTGCCAATTGCGGGGGGCTTTTTCAGCTCGCCTACTCGGTTTGCAAAGGTGTAGACAAAATCATTCCGGTAGACGTTTATGTTCCTGGATGTCCGCCCCGGCCGGAGGCCCTGACAGAGGGGCTGCTGAGGATCCAGGACAAGATCATTCGGGAGAGGTGGCTAGTAAGAAATAACCAGGTTACAAACCAGGAGTTTGCCGGCTAGGCAAGGAGGTTATCCATGGTCGGAAAAATTACTATCACGGATCGCGCCGCGGAAAAGATCCGGGCGATTCTAGCCGGGGCAAAAGAGGGACATGGGCTGCGTGTTAAAGTTGTCGAGGGCGGGTGCTCGGGCTTTGAGTACAAAATGGATATTGATTTCCCCGCGGCAGAAGACCAGGTCTTTGAGAAAAACGGCGCTCGCATCATGCTCGACTCGATGAGCATCCTTCGTCTGAACGGGACGGAGCTCGATTACAAAAACGAGCTGATGCAAGCGGGATTCGTGTTTCATAACCCCAACGTCAAGGGGACATGTGGATGCGGCACCTCTTTTAGCACGTGAGCTAGAAATAGAACCACGAGAGGAGCGGCTGCCTATTTACCAAGCGATCGAGAGGAGAAACCATGCCGGAGCTGACAGCACAACCAGAAGAGAAGAAGAAACGGAAAGGCACTGCTCTCCTTGCCGTCATGGACGAAAATTGCAGCAGCTGTGCCGGCTCACCTCTGTGTGAACTGCACTGTCCGGTAGAAAACTGCATCAATTTACTCTACGAGGAAACTCCCGGCGGCGGGGTCAAGCCCTATCGGGTCTGGGTTGATAACGACAAGTGCATAGGTTGCCAGATGTGTTTCAGCGATGACTTAACGAAGATCCATCGCCATAAGGAAACAGGAGAAATATTCCGCGAGTATGCGGGTAGATATTACGATGGTTCCAAGAGGCCGCTTGAGAAGGAAGAGGTGCCGAAGAAATTTCAGCTTGAGCTGATCGGTACGGAATCCGAAGATCGACTCGATAAGAAGATCTGTCCATGGGACGCCATCAAGATGTACGAATTCGACGAGGGGGCGGAACTTTCCGAATATTTTTATGTATCGAAACATATCAAGGTGGTGAACGGCTTGTACGTGATCGAAGCTGCAGAAAAGAAGCGACTGGAAGAAAAACAAGGAGAACTCTACTCCGTCGGCGGATGACCCTTGGGTAGCCGGGGATTAGTCAAGAGCTGCCGGAACGATCTTTGCTGGGTTAACACTTACTTTTTTCGAGAACGGGAACGATGAAAAGAATTGAAAAGATGTCTCTCTGGGAGAGAGCTTATGTACCCGAGGTCCTGCGGGGACTTTCGGTTACGGGCTATCACTTTTGGCGTAATCTCGCCATTCACATCCTACATTTGTTTGGATTGGCAAGAACTCTGCAAGCCGACGTCACGGTCCAATATCCAGAGGAGAGAGCCCTCTATCCCGACACTTTTCGTGGGCGTCACCGTTTGACCCTCAAGCAAGATGACACCGCCAACTGCACCGCTTGTTTTCTTTGTGCGGTCGCCTGCCCGGCCGATTGCATTTACATCGAGGCGGGCGAACATTCGGAGACTGCCGTCGAGAAGTACGCAGTCCGCTATGAAATAGATACATTACGCTGCATCTATTGCGGACTTTGCGTCGAGGCCTGTCCTTGTGACGCCGTTAGAATGGATACTGGTGTCCATCCAGGCAATTTGGGATTTACCAGGCAGGATTTTGTCGAAGACAAAGACACTCTGATGGAGCGCTCACGGCAGTTACAAATTAAAGGGCCAGAGGGTCTCTATGAAGAGTACGTCAGCCGCTTCCGGAAAGTTTAGCTAGTGCAGTGTCCCCAACGCTTATTTACATTTGGATGCTCCACAGAGGCAGGCCTTCTGCCCGTGGTCAATAGGCCGATGCCTTGTAGGCCACCCCGCCAACCCC
>JBFJNS010000345.1:0-3836 GCA_041618055.1 Binatia bacterium | reverse complement strand
CCCAACAATCCTGGGATAGCCCGATTTGAAATCGGATACATGGAGGAATTTCCACTTACGTCGCGGGGTACTCCAAACTTTGTTGTCACAGGACGAGTGCCGGTGTATTTCGGCGCAGGACCTGTACAGTGCGAAGCCGAAACTGCATTTGGAGGCGTAGTTCTCGATTTTGGCGGTGCCAGATGCTCCCTTTCTGGCCAACTTATCAATAAACCTTGAGGCTTGGAAAGCGGATCATGGAGCCTTCGAACAAGTCATTGCAGCAGGTCGGGCAGAGCTAAGCATCTAGCTTACGCAAAAACAGCGACTCTAGTGCAAGTCGCTGAACTGTGACGTTTGCACACAGTTGAGCCGAGTGAGGTGGTCCTACACGGTCTGTGATATCCAGACTGAGTACTGCACAGCGCAGGGCGGTGGAGCTATCACTGCCGTGTAGGGGCCGCCTGGCCGGACCCAAATTACTGTCTGCCGAGCGTGTCCCGAAGAAAAGATGCTTCGTGGCGCGTGCTGTCGCCCACTCAAGTGATGCTATCTAACCAGGCTTTTAATTGGCCCGCGTGCTTTTCAATTGGGATTTATGAGATAATTTCTACGTGTCTCTTCAATATCGGTTTGAATGGGACCCGGCTAAGGCTCCGCAAACTTCTAGGAAACACCGCGTTACATTTCAACGTGGGACGACGTTTTTTAGATCCAAACGCCTTGTCACTTTTCGATAAACCACACAGTGAAGGTCAGGAAGGGTGGATGACTCTCGGCTTGGATTACACAGGCGTGTTGCTGGTTGTCTGCCGTGCGTAGCATGAGGACACCGAAAACACTGGAAGAGTGCGCATGATATCGCCGCGAAAACCCGCTAAGAAACAAGGCAATATCAAAGGAAATAAACGATGAAACGAGAATATGATTTTTCGAAAGCCGTTCGAGGAAAGTTTTATCGGAAAGGAGCCGAACTGCGACTACCAATTTATCTAGACGCTAAATTGCAAGGCAAGCTTGAGCGTCTTGCTCGGAAGAAAGGCAGAGATGTCGGCGAAATGGTCAATCAGTTGCTCCGAAAGGATGTCGACTTACTTGAGGATCTGACGTAGTTCATCGCTGAATCCCTAACCATCGACTGGACTTGACCTCTGCGGCAAGTCAGCCTCAGCGTTAGGGTTTTGCAGATGAGGTAATTCATGCCAACAAACTTCGATTTTAAAAGACTAAACTGGCTTGTTTTTCTTTCGCTTATTGTCTTCATTTCCGCCTGTGGAGTCAGATCTATTTCCGACTCCGGGTATTATGCTGACTCAGACCGGCGGGGATCTCGGGCTAGCAATCCGTTTTACCGCGGTGAGCTGAACGAGTTCGACGTGCTTGGCATCGACCCGAAGGTTTCAGTCACGGAGGCCGATATCCAGAAGGCTTTCACTGCAAAGGTTCGCATTACCGTGCCGAAGGGTTCGTCGATCATGTTGATTCAGTCGGGTGCGATGATTCCAGACGACGTCATGGTTAAAGGATTGGAGAAATATTACAACGTCTCTGTATTTACCGGTGTACCGGGTGAAGGCGGCGTTCAGGGAAACAGTTACGCGATGGCGCTTCGGCTGGCGGCAGCCAAGGGCGGTTACGAGAAGATGTTGGTCTATTGGGGGCTACTTGAGACCGGTCGGGAGAACTTGGCAACAAAGGTCGTATCGTGGGTGCCAATAGTCGGTTGGGCGTTGCCGGATGAAACTCAGCGAATGCGGATTCGGATGAAGGTGGCCATAGTGGATGTGCGCTCCGGGCAATGGGATATGTTCTCACCAGAACCATTCGAAGATGTGGGCGCCAGCGGCCTTTATACGCGTGTCTCTTCCGACCAGGCTCAGGTCGCGACTCTTAAGGACAAGGCTTATAAGTCAACCGTTGACGATTTTGTTAAGCGCTATTCGAGATAGCCATTGGCAAACCCTAACCATCCGCTGCACCCGGCTCGCATCAAGAACAGCTCGCCGTCCCACTTCTCAGCCTTTGCGTTAGACGCATTCCCGCGTGATCTTCATAGCAGTTTTTGCTTTCCTTCTGTGGTCTGCTATTGTCCGGGGAATGGACGTTGCCGAACGGGTAGACTGCGCGAAAGTCGATGCCGCCGAATTCTACTTTCCAAAAGGGCTTTTTGGTGCGCAGCTTCCGAAATTCGACCTGGATGCTTTTAAGCGGGAGTGGTACTCGAAACATTTACGTGCAATGGCGGAACCATCACTTTCTTGCGGCCAAGCTGCTGGAGAGAGCTATCGCTTTCTGTGGCTTCGTACTTGGGGACATCCAATCGCAGTTCGCATCGAGGCAGGTGGATCAAACGCTCTGACTGCGGTGGAGTTAGATGGCACCGGAGGCTTCGAGCCGGGCGAGGTTTTGCGGAGAGTTGAACGTCAGCTCGGCGCGGAAGAATGGAGAACGCTCTCCCATTCGTTGAAATCGTTGAACCTCTGGAGAATGCCGACTCGTGTACCGACACAGGCGCTTGACGGTGCACAGTGGATCCTTGAAGGCCGATCTGAACGCGATTACCACGTTGTGGATCGCTGGTCTCCTAGGGACGGCGTCTATCGAGATTTTTGCTTAATGTTGGTGAAGTTCGCGGGGCTCATGCCGTCCGGAGAAAGTAGAAGGGATAGGGTCTACTAGGCCAATATGAACGCGTCTAACGATTGGCTTTAGTAAGACCTACGCCCGTCGTGCTCGCGGAGCTCCCGATGCATGGCTTCTCAGCCTCGTCGTTGGCCGAGACCTGAGAGCACCTGATGCGTTATCGCATCAGCGAAAACCTGATTTTAGAGGTAGTGGCGCAGTTCGAGGACTGGCACCCACGAATTGGAGTCGATCCCGAGCCAATTCTCACCTTTCCAGCAGCGCACCCGAAGTCGGCGAAGCACGGGTCTGGGATGATCTCGATGAGGCTCGCATAGAGATTGGTGCAATTGCCCATGGACACTTCGGCTCGTATGATGATTCGTTGACCGAGCAGGAACATGCAGAGCACATTACGCGGGCTGTTGTCGAGTTTCTCGAGGCGCTTTTTCAGGACCGCGTCGTTTTATGGAAGGGGCCAGCTGGAAGTGGAGGTTGGCGTGTAGTGTCAGTGAAACGAAGCTACGATCGTCGTTGGCTTCCTGTCGGGCACACTTATGTTTCGTCGCAATCTTTTCAGCCGACGGTTAGCAAGCGGCGGCCGGCCCGCTGACAAAAGCGTGGAGCGGCCGATGATATGTCAAACTGCTCGTCGGAGCACAAGCGGAAACACAGCTCACGCGTAACAATATCCGTGATTCGAGCCTGAGGCCGTCAATTCACCAGGTACCGAACCAGGCCTGAGCATCGGTGGAGAGGATCTGGATCGAGACACCGCGAGCGACCGCTTCGAATGCGGAAAAAAGGTTTAGTTTAGATGTCAGCAGCTGATATTACCGGGCGGTTGGCGCGATATATGGCGGAGGCGCGGGAGCGGGGTCTCGCGCCTCACGTGGCGCGGGAAGCCAAGCATCGCATATTGGACACGTTGGCCGCGATGGTGTCGGGAGCCGGTCTCAAACCAGGGCAAATGGCGATTCGCTACGCGCGGGCACAGGGCGGGGTCGCGGAAGCGACCGTCATCGCCACCGACATTACGACCTCGGCGGTGAACGCCGCTCTGGTAAATGGCATGTTCGCCCACGCCGACGAGACCGATGACTTTGAGCCGGTGACAAAAGCCCATCCCGGCTGCGCGGTCGTACCGTCGGCCCTGGCGATGGCCGAGCGCGAGGGCGGATCGGGATTGGAGTTGTTGCGCGCAGTCACGCTTGGGTACGACGTCTGCTGCCGCT
>JBFJNS010000344.1:0-3862 GCA_041618055.1 Binatia bacterium | reverse complement strand
GTCGTCCCTTCGAAGCCGACGGCTGCGAAAAGGCGAAATCGATCAAGGCGTGCGTGGCAAATGGCTTCGTGCCTTGCGAGCAATCATGTATTCTGCCGGACGGCAGCTCTTGCAGCGGGAGAAGTGCAGAGAGCCTCGCTCCAACGGCGGGCGGGTCGGGACCTTAGCACATATATTGTAGCGGAGAATCGGAGATAACGGCGCGGATCATAATTTATTCGATGTCCTGGGCGAGACGGAAGCCTATGAGAATGTTACGGTCGCTGGCGTAGAATTCGACTCAAAATCGCCTAGCAGGTCGGTGTGCCGGCTAGGCGCTGGGTGTTAACTATTTAGGAGAGGCTTGCTGCAGCGGGCATTGACGTTTCTATTCTCCCCCTACGGCGGCACCATTCGCTCTCTCATCGCTGCCATCAGGACGATGACGGCCACTGATATCACCGCGACGATCGCTGCGCCGATGAACAGGGGATAACCGACGGGCATTGCGATGTCCCAATATTTGCTCAGCATCGGGTCCGCCAGCACGAAGACCGGCCCGAACAGGACGGCCCCGATGAGCATCATCGCGGCAAGGCCGTAGATGAACCCGTAAAGGCACAGGAGCGTCAGGGTCGCGAGCAGACGCTCTGTGGCGCCGTAAAATCCCCGGACCGTTTGGCGTTGATCGCTCGTAAGCTCGTTGGCGAGGAAAACCGCTGAGGCCACTCGCTTGACCGACTCGCCGTAGTCGATCTTCAGATCTCGGTCGTGCACCTTAGCCATTCCGTCGGCAGTGACGGTTATAAACGCCGCGTAACGCTGCTTTGTCGGCTCGTCTGGCGCCTTGAAATCGAAGATCGGGTCGTTCGGCAGGAAGCTTCGCAGTCGATTTGCCGGCTCTTCCGGCGGCAGTAGGAACATCGTGCGGTCAAGCTTCGACGCTTGTTTGATCTGCTCGATTTCCCACTGTAGAGCTTCCGACTGCCCGCAACGCACGATTACTACGGATGCAATCCCGATGAGCTCCTCAACCTGCTGCTTCCAGGCCTCGTCCGGTATGTAGAGCCTGTACGCGCCCCAAGGCGGAAGCGGCTCACCGGGGCGGCCAACGGCGATGAGGAGAAATAAGCGGGAGAGCGCCTCTGCGAGTTGCCCTTCGTCGGAATCGCTCCCGCCACCTTCTGCGGCGGGGGGGGTGGTCTTTACGCTCGTCATGCTCGAATCTGCGAAGGTATAGTGCTACCGGGATTCCGGTGCGTTTGACAAGCTTCTTGAGCGCCTCGAGGCTATGCAAGACCGGGATCCGTCGCCGTCTCCCCGAACTTGAAAAGAACCATGTGGCAAACCCGCATAGCGCGGCTGCACCCAGTCGAATGTAGTTGTGTTGGGCGCCCCAGAGCAGACCGATGCCGGCGATGGCCGTGATCGCGGACAGGGCGAGCAATGCAGCCCCGCTACGCGACCCGCGTGGCCGCGCTATTTCGTATTCGAATTCGGAACGCGACAGTTGCATCTCGTCAGGAATCCGGGTCGTCCATTATTCGCTGTGCTTCCTAAGCTCGGGACCAAGAACCAAGCTGGAAATGTCGAAATTCGCTCCGGGAAATTTTGATGAGCCAGGCTACGTTGGCGTTGGAAATATTCAATGATCCGTGACGAATAGCGCAGACAGTCATTGTACTATTTTTAGCGAGCCACGAGTGGCACCTATAGGTCCATGTTGATGTCGGGCCGCGACTGATGGATTTTCGGGGATTTATTAGCTGTTGGAATTATGGTGGTCCCAACGGGAATCGAACCCGTGTTCCCGACGTGAGAGGCCGGTGTCCTAACCGCTAGACGATGGGACCATGGCTGAGGAGGTAGGACTCGAACCTACAATCGCCTGATCCAGAGTCAGGTGGCTTACCAATTAGCCGACTCCTCAATTTTTTCAGCAGCAAAAATAAGGTAAAAGAATTGCCGGAGGGAGTCAAGTTCGTTTAGAAAGGGGCGTTGGTTCTTGAGGTCAAATCTTGGACCGGTTTCCGGGAGCAAAATTCCCTGTCTCTGTGACTTATCCCGGCCAATTCCGCTCGTTTGACAGGATGTTGCGATCAGGAGTAAATTCCGACCCGGAGAGTGTGCATCTACCTAAGAGCCCGCGATTAAATATCAAACTTCCTGGTTAAGACCAATCGCAGCGTTGTCATTGTCGGACGCTCCCGACGGGGAGGCAAGCTATGATCTACAGCCTGAGCGATAGGTTGAAATTATGGAGATTCGTTTTTTCCCTGCTACCGATTTTTGCGCTAGCTGGCTCCGTCTTCGCGCAAGTCACGCCCGCCAGCCGAACTGCGCTGATAATCGGTAACGCGCAGTATGCCGCCGGTCCGTTAATCAATCCACTGAACGACGCCAGGAGCATGGCGGAGATATTGAGGGACTTGGGCTTCGATGTAAAGCTCTATGAGAATCTCAATCATATCGGTATGAGAGGCGCCGTGGCCGAGTTTGGCGAGCGGTTGAGTCCAGGGGGAGTGGCATTATTTTACTACTCGGGACATGGCATGCAGGTGAACGGTAAGAATTACCTGATTCCAATCGATTTTAGGATGAAAAGCGAACGCTTCATAAGTGCCGAGAGTTTGGAAATCAACAGTGTGCTCGGCGAGATGGACGGAGCCAAATCAAGGGTCAAAGTCGTGGTACTGGATGCGTGCCGTGATAACCCCTACGCGCGGGGATTCAGAAATCTCGCACGTGGCCTGGCATTTATGGACGCTCCGATCGGAAGTTACATTGCCTATGCCACGAGCCCGGGCAGTGTCGCGGGAGACGGTGTCGGGCAGCAGTACGGGGTATGGACCGGCGAGTTGTTAAATGCGCTCAGGGTACCAGGACTACGGATCGAGGATGTCTTCAAGAGGGCGCGTCTGGCGGTGATTGCCAAGACCAATTCGGCGCAGCAGCCATGGGACGCATCGTCATTGACAGGAGATTTTTATTTTAGCGCGCCTCAAGCGAATAGCCGCGAAGCACAGGAAAAATCTTTGGAGCGAGAATATTTGACGCGAGAAAGACAACGTCTCGAAGAGTTAGAACGCCAGCTCTCGGAACGGCAGAATCAAAGTCGGCCGACGCAACCCAACCAAACTTTTATTCCGCCTTCGATGTGAACGCGTTGAACTCGCTTTTCAATCCTAATGAAGCAAAGATTCCGACTGAGCTTAATCTGCAGTGTTTATTATTTTGACGCGAGAGGAGCGTGCATGCTTAAAATCGTTCCGGGGTTGGCTCTTCTTGTCGTCATGAGTTCGGGATGTGCCCTGATGGATACGCCGCAAGCAACGGAGCAGAATTACTCAGCGTTGGAGATTTTCCCCTCGCCGTACTCGTCCGACGCGGACTTTTTGAACCTCGCGAGCGACGACGCGTTGATGCGAAAGCAGGCGCAAAGAAACGTTTACGTCTATTATAATTGTTTAAGCCAGCTAGACACGAACTATAACCGGCAAGACCCCATGGTTCTGTTTCGATCGCAATATACGGGATTCTCTGAAATTCCCAGAAAAATTTATCAACATCGTCTGGATAGATTGGCGGACCTTACCAAGCAACAAAACAAAGCGGATATTCAGGCCATCGTCGATAAAGAAATCAACGAGCTAAACCGAATCCCTTGGAACACTATCCAGGAGGTAGTGAACGCAATCGTTACGGGAGCGCGGAAGATCGACCTGAATCGAGTAAGCTGTCCCGTTAGCGACGCGGAGATCCGCCAACAAACTCAACTGTTCGATTCTCAGCGGCGCAAACTTGACATGGCTAAAAAAGATAGTATACCGCCAACCATTTTCCTGCCGCCCTTCATGTGAGGTTACGATCGGGCGCGTTAGGC
>JBFJNS010000343.1:0-3871 GCA_041618055.1 Binatia bacterium | reverse complement strand
GCTCTTAGTGGGCTGCATTCTTCCCGACCCGATCGAGGGACCGCCTCCCTCAGATCTGATCGAAGGAATTACGCTCAAAATGAAAAAGGGTCAAAACTTCGATATGTCTATTATGAGGGCGACACTTTTTATCCAACTTGATAATGACGATTGAGAGATAAAGGAAGATGCTGAAATCTTTTTTTTAGCGTCATTCTTTCAGTAAGGGAGCATCGGCCATGACGACTATTTTTTCTTACGCATGCAAGGACTATCCAGGGATGGAGGCGTGTCCGGGGCGATTCTATGCCGAGTCAGAGAACGAGTTGTGGAAACTCATAGAGCTCCACGCATCGCTGGCTCACAAAGAGGATCCGGCCGCCTGGACTGATGAAGATAAGGTCCAAGTCAAGACGCTCATCAAGTCCAAAAAGTCCGAAGACTGAACGTTGGCTAGACGGCGATCCCGAAAGTGATTAGTTGATCATTAGACTGAAGTAAGAATCGACGAGATGAGGCCTTAAAGTCGGCGGTCGTCGCTAGGCATGATAAGCCCCTGATTCATAGAGGGGAGAGATTGTCTCGGGTATATCCCTGTACCCTCGCCCTTCGGGCGCACGGAGTAAGACACAAATTCGCCGGGAGCGAATTTGGTCGCACAAAGTGCGCCTGAAAGGCCGGGCACAGGGACCTGCCCGGACAAATTCGGCGTTCTAACGCTCGGCATCCCTGCCTCGCTGAGAACCCAGCCATCGCCATCCCTGGTGATAGTGCTCGACCGGGCAATTGATTCACTGGACCAATTGCTTTTCCGGTCTCGCTCTGCCGATTTTTCGAACTCGGAACCCAATCCAAATCTTCCTCGCCACAATCAAGAGAATGCCGGCACACGGTCGGCATTCTCTTGATTGGCGGTCGTTAGAGTCTGCTGCAAACTCGTCTCTCACCGCATTTCCCTGAAACCCAAGGAAAATACCGGGAAATTTTCGCGTTATTCGAGCTACCTGTCCAACCCTTCCCCGGCCCGAAGCCGTATCCATTCTGGCTGCTGGCTCTAGTAGGTTTTTCTCGCATCTGAAAACAGGAAATTATCAGGTATCTTCATTTCCGCTGGAGCTTGTTATGCCACCTAGAAACCACATACTGACCCGCCGGGAGCTTTACGAGTTCGCCTGGGCCGAGCCTGTCGAAACGCGAAATTTATCTAGTCCGTTCTTTAGACGGTGAACAAGCCCGAAATCGGTAGCTCCCCTCTCAGGAATAGTGAGAAGTTGGATTTGAATGAACTGCTGGCACGCAAGTTGGAAGCGTTATTCCATGAAGTGCGTGAAAGGGAGAAGGTGTTCGCCATCCTTAATACATATGGGATCGAAAAGCGCGGACGCGAACCCGAGCGAGTGAAATCGACGATCCTGAAGTTATCCGGCCGTGATTTGAAGAGAATTCAAATCTACACGGATTACGCGAAACAGGATTTTCGCGACATCATTAGCTGGGCCGAGTGTTCTCGACAACGTAAAAATTGGTCCTTGCCCGATGGGCCGAAGAAGCAGAGGCTTATCGAAGCTAACAGAGCAGAATACGAGCAGTGGTTATTCCAGAAGTGCAGGTTACCCGTGACGCTGTTGGACACGGCTAGTAGCACTAATGATTAGAGGTACGGGTCAGCCCTTGAGTGTCGAGACCTGAAAGAATCCGGATTCAGAATGAGGGACACGCTGCTGCTTTTTGTGCGAGACGACGGAACGAAAAGGGGATCGCTGCATGCGGACATATGCCAGTAATCTGTATACTGTCGCGTGACTATGAGGAATAGCTGACGTAGGCGTAGAAAGTGTTGTGTGACCAGACCTACTGCACAAAGTCGACCAGACGGTCGCTGGTTCGCGCAAGACGCTCGAGGAGGACTTTCACCAGTGCCTCGTTGAAACGCAGCTGATACTGCGCGGGGATCTGCTTCAGCATTGTGGCGTCTGTCCTCAACACGTAGATGTCCTGCTTGGCCGTCACTGTGGCGGTGCGCTTGGTCTTGGACAGATAGTTCATCTCTCCGAAGCATGTCCCCTTGCTCAGGACACCGATGGGCTTGTCCATGATACTGACTTCGACCTCGCCGTCAGCGAGGATGTAGATCGCATAGTCTTCCGCCCCCTCGCGCACGATAGCCTCGCCCGCCTGATACAGTTGCCAATGGCAGGCGCGTACGGCTTCGCTCAGCTCGCTGTCGGAAAATTCTTTAAAGAATTCAAGTTCCCGGGCGATCTTGAATTTTTTCGTGAAGGTGAGATCTTTCACCGTATCACAGATGGCGTCGGCCTCGCTCAGCTCGCCGAACAGAGCGACCAAATCTGCGGCCAGCGCCTGTCCGCTGTCGTACCGTTTTTCCACCTCCTTCTCAATCAATTGCACGATGATTTCTTCGAGCCTTGCCGGAAGCCTGGGTCGCAACTGCCGAAGCGGGGGCGGGGGCTCGTTCAGGCTCCTGCGCACAATCTCCGGAATATTTTTTCCAGCAAAGGGGGTCTGGCCCGTCAATATCTCGAACCCGACAATTCCGAGTGAATATAGATCCGTCTGGGACGTCAGCCTCTCTTCCCGGATCTGCTCAGGCGACATGTAGCGGGGGGTGCCCAATAGGCCCGTGAATTGGGTGATGCTGCTGTTGGCACTGTACGCGACCCCGAAATCAGTGATTTTCACCTCACCGCTTCCGGTCAACATGATATTTGCCGGCTTGATATCGCGGTGGATGACCCCCTTACTGTGGGCGTAGTCCAGCGCCTTCGCGCACTGATAAAGTATTTTTACGACCGTTTTGACCGGAAGCAGATTTTCCGAAGACGTGTGGGACTTGAGGTTTTCACCCCCTTCGACGTACTCCATGACGATATAAGGCTCTCCTTGCTCCTCGCCGGCGTCGTAAGTCTGCACAATGTTGGGGTGTCTCAGCCTTCGTGCGCAGTCGGCCTCGTTGTAAAAAATCTTGTGGATGAGCCTTCGAACCTCGCTATGAGTGTCCTCGGGGATATGACATACCTTGAGTGCAACCCGCCGGTCCCCGAAGGGATCATGGGCGACGTAGACCGTGCCCGTACCGCCCTCTGCCACGAGGCCCTTGATTTTGTACTTGCCAATTGTTTTGGGCAGCTCGGATGTGGTGATTCTTTGGGTTCCATTCCGTTGAACGTGGTGCTCTTGAGCTGGAGCTGCGTTATTCGGGCGTCGAATCATTGGGATATTTAATCCGGTTCTTGTGGTCGCGTTTTGGACGCGGGCTCGTGGGCGCCCCGAAAATCAGGCACTCATGCGCGAAGGCCAGCTCGCTGAAGCGAGCAAGCTCTCACGCTCGAAGCACTAGGAATACAACGTAAACTAATAGTCCAGCTTTGCAGATATGTCACAAGCGAACGGAAAAAATGATCGATTTTTGGGAAAATTTCCTAGGTGAGGTGCGGCGGGAGGTATCGCCGCTGCTCCGTTTCTCCAGCGCCGCCTCCTGCCCTTTTTAGGCGCTTCCTCTATTCCCAGCTGGCGCGATCCATGCGCTTCACGGAAGCAAAGAGCGCTTCCTTGATGCTCGGCTGCAGGTCCCCGCCGAGCGGTGACACACCTCCCGGAGGGAGGTCCGCGATTGGGTCGTGCCAGATTGTTGAGGCTGACGTGCCCGATCTTTTAATCCAGTTTGATTGTTACCTAAACCCGATCTAGCCAAGAGGGGAAAACTGGACTGTATCGCTAACTTATTGAGTTATGGCGGAGAGGGAGGGATTCGAACCCCCGGTTCCCAAAAGGGAACAACTGATTTCGAGTCAGCCCCGTTCGACCACTCCGGCACCTCTCCGAGACGGGATTTTCGTCGGGCCGCGGCGGCGATTGGTTTCGCCCCGGCCTC
>JBFJNS010000342.1:0-3876 GCA_041618055.1 Binatia bacterium | reverse complement strand
TGTAATATCTGCAATGCCGTCCACGGCACGCTTATACTGCTCCTGCGGTCCTTTGCCCAGCTCCCCGCCGGGGTAGATTCTGATCCTCAGGCTGCCGTTACTTAGCTTTGCAACCTCGGTTGCCCAAGGGCGCATCATGTGTTCATCCATCGGATGTTTGGGGGACATGAAGTGGGCGAGCTTCAATTCTTGCGCGCGTCCATCGGCGCCAGTGAATAGCACAGAACCTACGATAACAAGTAAAATTACGCTGGCTCCGACAATGGCTCTCATAACCGTCGTCATACTTTTCCCCTCCTTGATAAAAGTATTGAAAGGAAAAACGACGCTGGGTCTATTATCCCCAGCGTCGACTCAGATAACTTCACTCAATGTCGCATCGCGCTGCATTTCGTAAAGCGCCACGTTTATTATAGCGTGATCTATTGCGTCAAGTTGCCCCTGTTTCCCTTCCGGGGCCGTGTCGCGACGGAAAAGATCGCGGCCGCATGATGATGCGTAACAACAAGTTCGTCCTTCCGGCTGCGCTCACCCATTGAGAAAATCGTGGCCGGAGATCCCTGTGGCATCGGCCATCCTGTCGTTAAAATTGTAGAGACAGGTGACATAGATAATGTCCAAGATGTCCCGGTCATCGAAGCCATGGGCTCGAAGTTTTTTGATATCATCCTCATTTGCTGTGGACGGCGCCACGGTAAGCTTTACCGCGTAGTCCAGCATGGCACGTTCGGCCGGCGGCAATTCCAAACGGGTATAATCCTCCTTGACTCCTTCTACCAGTCGATCGTCTTGGGATTCGCTACGGAGAGCCTCTCCGTGAGCTGTAGTTCAATAACTGCATCGATTCGTCGCTGAAACCACGGTTGCGATCATCTCGCGCTGGCGCCGGGTGATTTTTGATTCTCCGCGCATAACCGCCACGTCGAGAGCCCGCCAGGCTGAGAGATTCTCGGAATTCAGGCTTTGCACCTGCCGAATCAGGGACACCTTGCCCCGCGCCGCAGACGGACCCGCTCCCGATTCATAGACTTCCTTGAGTTTGCCCGTGGCTTCGGCCGGAGCGACGGTTCGGATATAGGGCATGCATTACTCCTTTGCTGGTTCGCGAGTTGCTCTTCGCACGCTTGTCGATGAACTATGAGCAACGGCTTCGACAATTTCATAGCGACAATTTTGCTTTTCCGGAAGGCTTCGAAGTTGCGCGACGATATGCTCGGCTTCTGTGCGGGAATAGAAGAGGCCCACGGTGCTGACTTCGCCGTCGGGGCGAAGTTCATGGACATATAGCTTTTCCATCGAGCCTCTACCAGGATTTCGGCGTCTTGTAGCCGATCCGCTTTCGTTCCTTCATGAAATGTCTGTAGGTGTCGGGATGAGACTTCACGTTGTAAGGGCACACATCCACGCACAGGTGACAGTATTCGTCCCGCAGCCGGGAATAGGGGTAGCATTTCTCCAGATCGATGAGCCAGCGCTTGATGCCGTGGGTGATCACATGGTCGTCAGGAATGGCATCGCCGGGGCAGTTGCGCCGGCAAACGTTGCAGTTCATACAGAAATCCTGGACGCCGAACTCCCGAGGCTTGTCCTCCGTTAGCGGCAAATCCGTGGTCACGAAGCCTGGACGAAAACTGGCGCCGTACTTTTCATTGATCAGGCTGCCGTGGCGCCCAAGTTCACCGAAACCAACCTGATAAAAAATGGGAATCGCCTGGACCTCGCTGCCACCGTTGTGGTGTGCTCGGGCAGGGTATCCCATGCCGCGAATGTGGGCGGCAAGTTCGGTGGCGATTTCCGTGCACTTGGCATAAGTCCGCATCGCTTCCTCCTCCACGGCATTGGCGCCATGGAGGACTTTTTCGTAATCCTCGGTAACACAGGAAACGATGACAAATTCGTGCGGCAGATCCTCCCCGAGATCGATCATGCGGGGCTGCAGGCGGCAGATGCCAACCATGTTCGCGCCCAGTTCCAAGGCTTTGGCCTTGATCCGCCTCGTCATTTCAGCCGTGTCGTTGACTTGGAGGCGTTGCACATTAACCGAACCGTCGCGAAACTTTGCCAGCTCCGCCCAGCGATCCCGGTATACCTGGATCTTGGGAGTCGCGGCCGCAAAATGCGGCGCGGTTTCAAGCCCCATGGCCTGGACCATCGAGGCCAAGACCGGATCGGCCATTCCTTGCTCGCGTCTTGGAGTCGTGCCACGCATCGAGAGATCCTTCCTTTGTGACAATCAGCTTATGCGAATATTCTACCGCAGGCAACGTTCGACAAGGGCGGTGATTCTAAACTGGGCATTTGGCGCGATCTCGCATGTGGTGCGGAACAATTTCAAGGGCCCCATCCGCGCGGGCGAGAGACAGGTATGCGACGCGTAACAGACTTTGGGAGCGATTTGACAAGCGCTTAGTTGCATCGGAAAATTCCGGAAAAACATCGAAGATGCGTTAACCGTCCGCTGCCAGCGAGAATTCTGTTCATCAAGAGAGGTTTTGCACATGAAGCCTGACATGGCTGTCGCCCTGCGAAAGCTGGTCCACGAAAGATCCGTCGCGGCCTTAGGAACACTCCATGAGAAAGTTCCATACGTCTCTATGGTGCCTTTCGCTGTGGCGCGGGACGGCCGTGGCCTGATTATCCATGTCAGCGGGCTCGCCGCTCATACTCGGGACATGCTGGAGTCGCCCGAGGTGAGTCTTATGATCATGGAACCGGAGGCGGCAGGGAAGATGGCACAAGCGCTCGCTCGGGTTACGGTTCAGGGCCGCGCGCGCCCTCTAAGCTCTAAAACGAAAGAGTCCGCCGACGCCCGCGAAGTCTACCTGGCGCGATTTCCCGATGCCGCCATGCTCTTCGATCTCGGAGACTTTAGCCTGTTTGTTATTAGACCAATCTCCGTCCGCTTCGTCGCCGGATTCGGCCAAGCCGTCACGCTTGCACCCGAGGGATTCGCAGCAGTCTTGTCCGAGCGGGAATGATCTGGTCTTGAAATAGGCCGCCTTAACGGTTGGTGGCATCTCGAGCTAAGGCCCTATCTCTTATGCGGCAGGTGTCCGGGGGTTACCCGAAATAGGGCATGGGCTTATAATGGGATCTCATCGGTTGCCGATAAGTGCCAGGAAACTTCAATGGTGAGCCAACCTCAGATTGATTTTTTGTCATGAAGCCCTTCCTGTTGGTTGCGCTCTATATTTTGGTGGCACCTGGGTGCGTCGGTGTTGTGAATCAGAATCCCTGCGGTGATTTTTTTCGGGCTTTGCAGGGCTTGCCGAATGAATCCCTCATCCTGAGTACCGGAGAGTTCCAATTCTTGTGGGATGGCGCAAAGCATTCCGGGTGCGAAGTAAGGCTCGTGACATACGATGCTTTGATTCGCAACGAACACCCCGTGCCGAACTTCGAAGCTCAACCGGACAGCGAGCTTTATCGACAGGGATGGCGCGCGAACAACGCGTATGCAGCGGACGGACCGGGGTCGTCTGTGTATGGTATAGAGAAGGGAAAGACGCTATGCATCGTGCGTGAAGAGCAGCCGGCGCATATCGATGACCATGGAAAGATCGTTCAAAGCAAAACATTGACGATTACCGTGCAATGTAGAGAGATACATGGCTAGGCCCCGCTGGAATTCTTGAGAATCTTTTTACGTTTCGTCAACGCGGTTCGGTTGCAACCATGAGGTAGCCGGCGGCGAGCGAGTTGGAATTAAACTTGGAAGCCAAACTGGACAAAGAGCAAGTTCGCGCGGTCTATCGCCGGATGGCCGCGCGCTACGACACATGGAGCCACCTAGCGGAATCAAAGGCAAGGCGTCGGTGCTTAGAGTTGGCCAACATAACCGACGGCGAGGCCGTGCTGGAAGTGGCCGTCGGCACG
>JBFJNS010000341.1:0-3882 GCA_041618055.1 Binatia bacterium | reverse complement strand
CTAGCAGTTCGGGAGATGTCGCTGGCCGCACAAGTGCTGGCTTTTCTCTTATTAAAAGGAGAAGATCTATGTTCGAAACTCAAAAGTTTCTCGAAGAGTGTCGTGGCGCGTTAAAGGAAGCCAATGCCCATGCGGCGGTAAAGGAAATAGTGACAAAAGCCGTCGCACAGCTCGACGAGTAGAAGACTCAGAGAAGGAGGCAGATGCAATGTCCGAAATTTATGAGGGAGGCTGTGTTTGTGGAGCAATAAGGTATCGCGTTACGGGCAACCCAATGCGGGCGTCTGTGTGTCATTGCACTTTTTGCCAACGGCGGACGGGCAGTGCGTTTGCGATCCTTGCGGTCTTCAAGGAAGGGCAGCTCGAGCTAACAGGTGATACGCTTACGGAATTCGAGCATCGCTCCGACGAAAGCAACCTCTGGTTGCGGCTCGAGTTCTGTAATCGATGCGGCACAACGGTTGCAGTGAGACTCGAGAGGTTTCCGGGAGCTCGCGGCATTTTCGTCGGCACATTCGACGATCCCAACCGGATCAAAATAGAAAGACACATCTGGACACGTTCGGCTCAACGCTGGGTGGTCTTCCCGGAAAACATGGAGCGCTTCGAAAAAGGCGTTCCGCAGCCTGCCACTCCAGGATGACATAAGAATTCCCTTCAAGGAGGTCAGCCATGATCACGGCGGTCGTTCAATTCAAGGTTCCGGCACCGCTGACGCGGGATAAGGCGAAGGAAATTTTTTCCGGCACGGCGCCCAACTACCAGAAAGCACAAGGGTTGATTCGCAAGTATTACTTGCTATCCGAGGATGGCGGGACCGTCGGAGGCGTGTATCTGTTCAAGTCAAAGGAAGACGCTGAACGGCTATATACGCCAGACTGGAGAAACTTTGTGAAAGAAAAATACGGCGCGGAGCCGTCGGTTGCCTACTTTCATAGCCCGGTCGTCGTCGACAACCTGACGCGGGAGATCATCAAAGACTGATTTCACCAACCGCTTCTTAGGTCTTGCTGTTAACAGATAATTCCCACCGGCACCTATGTCCTGAGCTCAGCCGAAGGGGCCAAAGGCCACCGATTTGAAAATATTTGAGTTTCGCAATTGACTTTGCGTTCTTGCTGCCTTGGCGGGAGAAAAATCCGAAACCATTCTGTCTTTCGTGCGCTTCGTGGTGTGAAACCGAGATCTCGAGAGCAATGCAAAGGCGCCGGACGGTCTGTTCAGTTCACGACAGTTCTTCGAGCAGCGCCTTCGCCGCTTTTAGGTCAGCCGTGTCGAAGCCTTCGGCGAACCAGCCATAGACCTCGGCCAGTATTCGCCGTGCTTCGTCTTTCTTACCCTGTTGTCGCCGTAGTCGACTCAGGCTCATCACTGCCCGCAGCTCCAGAGATTTCGCTTCCTGCCGCCGCGAAATGTTTATCGCGTCTTGAAAACAAGCTTCAGCCTCTCGGCCAGTGGGCTCCAGACTCCCAGCCCCAGACTGTAACAATAGCTCCCCCTTGATTCGGTGCAGTTCCGCCTCATAGACACAGCATTCGGTTTGACGCGCTCGAGCTAAGGCGTCACTTATTACGTTTAGCCCCCGAGCGGCCTGTCCTGATTTCCGGTAGACGTCGCCTAGCATAACGGCGAAATGGGAGTGCCACCGGCTTGATGCGCGTCTTTCTCCCTGTCGCGCCAGGGCCTCACATATTTGCGCTATGCCGGCGTCGTAGTGGCCTTGCTCGGCCAGGAGCCAGCCTTGCAGGACGTTCAGTTGTACCTGCCATCGTAAAAACCCTTGCTCAGCAGCCAGCTTCATAACCTCTTCTACTCGTGCGAGAACGGCCGCGTTGTCACCGCAGTACTGCCGGAGCATCGCGGCACGGAATAGGGCAAATGACTTAGTCGATGCATGAGATAATTTATTCGCCAGGGCCAGCGAGTCCTCGCTTTTTCGCAGCGCCTGATCGGGATAACCAAGGAGCCATAACACCTCGGCTGCATGGTAGCCGCAGCAAACGCCGGGGTCATGTCCTCCATATAGAAAAGCGTGGTGTCTGTGCTTCTCTGGGTCATAGAGCGCAAACCCTTGCTCTAAATGGGCCCAGGACGAGGTCAAGTCGCCGCGCTCGGCCATGTTTGCCCAGAGTTGATGGCGAGCTTCGAGAAGTAACGCGGGTTCTTGTGTTCGCTGGGCAATTTTAAGAAGCTCCTCTCCCAACCCCCGCCCCACGCTCAGTTCTCCCTGAATATCATGTACCCTCGCCAACCCCCACAAAACGGGAAAAAGCTGCGCCGTATCTCCCAGCCGTTCGCATTGCGCTCGCGCCTGAGTGTAATTATCTGCAGCTGCCGGAAACCCTCCAATGGCGATTAACGCTGGGCCGAAGTCAACTCGGATGTTGATGTCTTGCTCAACTGTTTTGCGGGTATCCGGCAGATGCTCCAGCGCCTCCAACGCCTGTTCAAAACAAGCGATCGCTTCAGGAGTGGCCGATCGTGCCATGGCTTTTGTTGCGGCCTGATGAAAATAATTTACGGCCTGTTCCCACCGTTCACCTCTAGACGCGTGGTGGGCCAGCGACTCTACATACTCGGTTATACGGTCCGGATAGAGATCTTGGATCGCCTCGACAATACGCGCATGCAAAACACGCCGACGCTCTTGTAAAACACTCCCGTACGCAACTTCATGGGTGAGTGCATGTTTGAACGTGTACTCGAGATCGGGAAACAGGCTCGTCTCATAGAGAAACTCCGCGGCCTGTAGACAATTCAACGACCGCCGAAGCTCCTCCTCGGATTGATCCGAGATGGCTTGGAGAAGCACGAATGGAACATCTTTGCCGATAACCGACGCTGTCTGAAGAAGACGCTTTTCCTCCGGCGATAGCCTGTCGATACGAGCGGCTAAGACCGCCTGCACCGTTGCCGGCACCTCTGTGCTCTCGATCGGTCCGGCAAGACGATAGTCCCCCCTCTCGCCAATCAGAACGCCTGTTTCCACCAGCGTCCTGACGCTCTCCTCCAAAAAGAATGGATTGCCCTCGGTGCGCTCGATTAAAAGCTGTTTGAGAGGCTGCAGAACCGCATCATTTCCCAGCACGGCCCCGAGCAGTTCAACCGCGCTCTCGGGTGGCAATGGATCGATCCTGAGCTGGCTATAGTAGGTCTTGTTTCCCCACACATGCCGGTATTCCGGCCGGTAATTGACCAGGAGAAGGATTCGAGCTGTCGGCAAACTCTCGATGAGGCTGTCGATAAACGCCTGCGTCTCAGAGTCGATCCAGTGAAGATCTTCGAAGATTAGGAGCAATGGTTGAACCTGACTCTCCCGCAGCAACAAACGCTTGATCGCGTCCAAAGTACGCCGACGGCGCTCCGGTGGGTCCAGGTTCTTCCACTGTTGATCCTCGAATGCCGCATCAAATAGCGCGAAAAACGCCGGCAGCGACGGCTCCAGAGACATATCGAGGGCAAGTAGCTTACCGGTTACCTTTTCGCGGATCTTGCGTTCGTCGTCCCTCTCCTCGATGTCAAAATAATCTTTAAGCAGGTCGATGATAGGGAGATACGCGGTCGCTTTTCCGTAGGAAACCGAACTGCTTTCGAGAATAAGACAGTTGACGGTGTGACGGGAATGAGTGAATTCCCAGAACAGACGGGACTTCCCTACCCCAGGCTCACCGACAAGAGCCACGACCTGTCCTTGGCCGGAATTGGCCTTCTCGAGGGTCTGACGGAGAGTGTCAAGCTCCGCGTTGCGCCCGACAAAGCGGGTAAGACCGCGAGCGGCCGCCGCTTGCAAGCGGGAGCGTATCGGCCCTGAACCGGTGATTTCGTGGACTTCTATTGGCTCGCTCATCCCCTTCACGTTAACTGGTCCGAGCGATCCGATCT
>JBFJNS010000340.1:0-3884 GCA_041618055.1 Binatia bacterium | reverse complement strand
TGAAATCTGTCATCTGATGACCCTATCCGCTCTGGCTAACACGTTGGGAGGAATGGTGAGGCCGATATGTTTCGCCGTCTTTAAATTGATCACAAACTCAAACTTCGTCGGCTGCTCGACCGGCAGTTCGGCGGGCTTAGCGCCATTGAGTATCTTGTCCACGTAGTACGCTACACGGCCTCGCCACTCGGCACGGTTAGTCCCGTACGACATCAGACCCCCATCCTGAACGAACACCCAGTCCTGGTACACCGCAGGCAAGCGAGTCCTCACAACTAATTCGATAATGCGTTTTCGATTAGTGGCAAACCTCGTGTCCGTCAGCCCCATAAACGCGTTCGTACCCGTATTGGTCATAGCAGAAAACACGTTTTCCAATTCTTTCGCCTCTCCTACTTCTACCGGCTGAAGCTGGACTCCCAAGACCCGAGCCGCGGACTCGATTTCGTTTCTTTCGGCGGTATATTCTGGACCGGGCGGTTTCCACGAAAGGACAGCCACTCGGGAAACCTTTGGAACGGTTTCCTTAAGCAGCTCCAGCCGCTTGCCGGCCAGCTCACGTGCAAAGTCTGTTACTCCCGTCAAATTTCCCCCTGGCCGTGCCAGGCTGGCAACAAGCCCGCTCGCTACGGGATCTTGTGCGACGGCAAAGACGATGGGAGTGGATTGCATCGCCTTCTTGGCAGCGAGGGCGCCCTGCACACTTGTGACAACGATGACGTCAACGTTCAGGCGTAACAAGTCCTCCACTAGTCCCGGCAATCGGTCGAGCTTGCCTTCGGCAAATCGAGACTCGATGACGAGGTTTTGTCCTTCAATGTATCCGAGATCATGCAAACCTTGCCGGAGTGCGTCCACGGAGGATGCCCCGGTACGAACTGATCCTAGATAACCCACGCGATATGACTTGCCCGGCTGCTGGGCCTGGGCCGAACAGCAAAACGCGAAGAACATAGGGATAAGGACAAGGCCACTCAGTCTTTTCTTCATGTCGTTTTGTCTGTCTTTATCCAATCGTCATTTGCTTCTTCACCTGATCACCCGATCCGCCCTCGCCAACACGTTGGGCGGTATCGTTAAACCGATCTGCTTCGCGGTCTTGAGATTGATGATAAGTTCAAACTTCGTGGGCTGTTCGACGGGAAGATCCGCAGGTTTCCTGCCTTTCAATATCTTATCTACGTAGATAGCAGCGCGCCGGTTCAAGTCGACCTCACTCACGCCGTAGGTCATAAGACCGCCCGCTTCCACATGTTCTCGCTGTGTGTAAATTGCGGGTAACTGGCTCTTGACCGCGAACTCTGCAAATTCCGCGCGGCAAGGATTGAGCACGGCGCCCCACACCTGTACGACAACGGCGTCGGCTCTCGCTTTTCGGGCAGCGCGAAATGCGGCCTCAAAATCCTCGGGACCGAGTACGTCTAAAATTTGAAGTTTCACGCCGAATGTCCCTGCGGCGAGTTCAGCCGCCTTTAACCTTCGTGCGTTGCCTGTGCTCGTCGAAGTCCCGAAAACGGCCACGCGGGCAAGACCGGGAATGATCTCCTTCAAAAGCTCGAATCGCTTATCTTCTAGCTCTGGCCCAAGGTTGGAGAGGCCGGTAATGTTTCCACCGGGTCGTGCCAGGCTGGCGATGATTCCTTCCGCGACGGGATCAGCGCTTTGCGACATAACTATAGGAATCGTAGAAGTCGCTTTCATGGCAGCGCGGGTCGCGTTTCCACCGCCCGTGACAATCACCTCTACTTTAAGACGAACCAACTCGGCCGCGAGTGCGGGGAGCCGATCTCGCTTTCCCTCAGCAAATCGCCACTCAATGACGATGCTTTTTCCGTCTACATATCCAAGTTCACTCATACCCTGAAGGAATGCATCGATGCGGTCGTTATTTATGGAAGAGGAAGCACCGAGAAATCCTATCACCGGGATTTTCGTTGTCTGCTGCGCCTCGACCACCGCCCCACCCATCGCGAGCGTGAGAACGGTCGCGATAATCCAACCCCATTTTGGTCTGCGGGGCTGCTTTTGGATTGCCGTCTGCGGGGCCGCTTTTCGATTGTCGGATCGAAACCGAAGGAATGCAGTTCGAAATGTCTTAGTCATGTCTTGGGCCCTCAATCTAAAATCCAAAATCGAAAATCTAAAATGTCATCGAATCACCCGATCCGCCTTTGCCAGCACGGTCGGTGGAATCTCTAGACCGATCTGGTTGGCGGTTTTCAGATTAAACACCAGCTCCAACCGCTTTCGAGAAAAGTCCGCACGCAGTGGGGATACCGTCGCGATCAGCCGCGCGGATTTCGCGTCGATCTGAAGTGAAGGGTTGGGCGATAAGTCAACAACTCAAGCCTCCAGTGACACTGTTCCGCCACCCTACTTTGATTCGCGCGGCGACTAATTCTTCCGCTGCCATACCTCGTTCACAAATTTCGTGATCGGAGCTGCATCTATATGGTCATCCAGTAAGAGATACTTCACCCCTTCAACTCTCCGCGCATGGGAGGCAACGTCGTCCTTCGGGATATCGATCCTCAATGAATCGTTATTCCCGGGCTTCTGACGCATCATCTGCCCTTCGCGGGACAGGAACCAGTTGATCGCAACGCGCGCGGCGTTCGGGTGCGGCGCGCGGTTCATCAATCCGATATTGCCACCAATAGAAACCAGCGCCATGCCCTCCTTAAATTGCTGGGGAGAAAACCAATCCACCGGCAGTCCCTGCTTCTTGGCTGCATCCAGCCCGGTCCGGCCCACGAGTGTGAGACCGGAGATAGCGAATTTGCCCGTCGCCAGCCAGTCGACGATCTGGCGAGTATCCCGGCTTACGGTGATATCCATCTCAGTCAGAAGCCTGCGAATAAACTCACGCCCGAGCTCGCTGTGGTGGTAAAGGAACTGCAGCGAAGTCCCGGTCCCGGAAGAGGCTGGCTCCAAAAGAAGGATCTTTCCCTTCCACTTGGGATTAAGAAAGTCCCAGTACGATTTGATCTCCTTGAGGTCAACAAGTTTCGTGTTGTAAGCAAAGGAGGTGAGAACGGTAAGATCGGAAGCAAGAATATACTGCTTTTCCTCATCCTTGTAGAGGTGCTTCCCTCCCCACCATTTCGATTCATCGAGCACCTCGGATAACATTAGCGTTGGTTTGATAGGATCGAACGCTTTGGCTTTGTGCAAAGGAGACATCGAGGTCATGCCGTGGATGCTTAAATCCGCCAGGTACTTCCCAGCTCTTCGCTCGGCCAGAATCTGGCTAGCGTCACCGCGTCCGGGTGCGGCGACGACCTTGATTTCCGGGTACATTTTCTGGAACTCCGCGAACACCGTCTGGGTACCCGGAGTGCCAGCTAAAACTAGTTGCCCTTCTGTTTTCGCCGCCGCAAGGATTTTTTCCCATTGCGGCGCAACCTCCGCGGCCAGTGCCGGACCTCCCGCAAGAGCGCAATAAAATCCGATCGTGGCCAGTAAATAGAAAGTGTGGACAACGCGTCGCATATAGCCTCCTTTTTGTTTTCGTGTCTGGTCCACGTGGCGCCGATATTCAGTCTGTTCAAACTGGCGGTTGGAAGTCTCGACTCATTCGATCACGTCGTTACGATTTGCTTGTTGTTTTGTTCCCAGACGATAGGAACGTATGGAATATTTTGGAACGATTGGAACGCAAGCGGTGCTTTTATCGAATCACTTTGTCCGCCCGTGCCAGCACATTGGGGGGAATCGTCAATCCGATCTGGTTGGCGGCTTTCAGGTTGACGATGAATTCGAACTTCGTTGCCTGCTGCACCGGCAAGTCAGCGGGATTGGCGCCTTTCAAGATCTTGTCCACGTAATCAGCCGCGCGGCGATAGAGGTCGACATAGTCCACGCCATAGGACATGAGGCCTCCC
>JBFJNS010000339.1:0-3901 GCA_041618055.1 Binatia bacterium | reverse complement strand
TCGGAAGCATCAGCACGACCGTATCCACTTGCTTTGCTCGGAATGATGCAGGGGTTAAGGCTCTTTCAGACACGATCGGATCTGCCAAGCCGCTCACGGTGGGTAGTAGCGGACGGGGAACCACCATGAGCATACATCCCCGGGCCCTGAACAAAATACTTGGAACAAACTTCAAAGTGATCGAGGGTTATCGGGGAGCTTCGGGGGTCTATGCGGCGTTGGAGCGCGGGGAAGTAGATGGCATTTGCGGCCTTTTTTGGTCCTCAACCCAGACCGCGCACCCCGACTGGGTGCCAAAGGGCTTTATCAACGTTTTCCTGCAAATGGGCCTGGACAAGCATTCCGAGCTAAAGCAGGTGCCGTGGGTCATGGATCTGATTCAGAAGCCGGAAGACCGTCGGTTCTTGGAGACCCTATTTGCCCCGTTGCGCATGGCGAGACCTTTCTTTCTGCCTCCGGACGTTCCACGCGAGCGCGTAGAGGTTTTGCGGGAAGCCTTCATGGCCGCGCTCACGGAACCTAAGTTCCAAAAAAGGGCCGAACGAATGCGGCTGGAGATCAGCCCCATATCGGGCGAGAAGGTTCAGAGTCTTGTCGAAGACGTATTCGCAAGCCCTCCAGACGTTCGCAAAGGCATCGCTGCCCTTTTAGGCTCTTAGCGCTTGGTCGATTGGGCGGGATTCTCGTTAGCGGTGGAAGTGTTTTTTAGGGTTGTTACTGGCGAGTTTCGACGCCGGCTTTTACAGCCAACCGCCATCGAAGCGGCAAAGGCGGGGCGCGGCGCTGCCCTGCCCCGCTGCAAACGCTGCTGGCCGAAAAAGAAAATACAAATCTGGTGATGCGTGAAAGTCTTTTGACGCATCAGCCGGGTAGGCGAACCCCCCGTCGGAGAGGAGTTAGATCATGGCGCAATCAATCGACGTTTTCGCCGCTGCCGATAAGTACGAATTCGGCATGGGAGCTTGGAGCAAAGTCCTCGCGTCTTTCTTTATCGACTTTATAGGCGGCCTCGATCATGGCGATCGGGTCTTGGACGTCGGATGCGGCACCGGTTCGCTGGCTTGGACCATCGCCCAGACAACCAAAGCCGCCAAGATTGTCGGCATCGATCCGTCCAAAAGCTTTATTGAGTATGCGCGCACCAGGCAATCCGATCCGCGAGTTACCTTTGACATCGGCGATGCGCAGCAACTGCCTTATGAAAACGGCTCCTTCGATAAGTGCCTCTCGTCATTGATCATCACGTTCGTATCTGACGCCCCCAAGGCTGTCGCCGAAATGCGCCGCGTGACCAAATCATGCGGCATCGTATCTACCTGCTATTGGGACAGCCAGGGGGAGATGGAATTGTTCGACACTTTCTGGAAGGCGGCGGTGACGCTCGACCCGGAAATTGGAAAACTCTCCAGTAGGCAGCGACCCTACACGACTGAGCGAGAACTTGTGGATCTGTGGCAGAATGCGGGACTCAAACAAATTGAGACGGATGGGTTAACGGTCCCGCTCAAGTTCAAATCCTTCGGTGCTATCTGGACGTATCATAAAGAGGCCGAAGGTCCTTCTTGCAACTACACTCGAAGTCTACCGCCGGACCGTCAAAGGGCGCTAGAGGAGCGGCTCCGCAAGGACATCCTTGGTAACCGTCCCGATGGGCCGATTACTCTCCAGGCAAAAGCATGGGCGGTGAAGGGACAGGTGGGTTAAAACGAACTCCTCCAGAAGTTTGGAAAGGAGGATCGGGAAAATTGAAACATGTTGATTTGCCAGCATTGACATCGTGTATATGCGCAGGGGTTACAAGCCTCTCAACCGATACGCAGCGACTTCATTAGATTCAGCAGATGGGTCTTGTGCATGCCGAGGATGCGAGCCGCCGCGGCGCGATTCCCGTTGGTGTGAGCGAGGGCTTTTTTGATGACATCTGCGCGGGCTTCATCCACGGCATGGCGATACGAAAGAGCCTCTGTTGTGTCTTCCGTGTCGCCGTCCGCGATGGGCACCGGCAAATCTTCGCTCGCCAGTTCCGGCCCGTCGCCCAGCACGGCGGCGCGCTCGATTACATTGGCCAACTCGCGGACATTTCCCGGCCAGGAGTAAGCGACGAGTTGAGCTTCTGCATCAGTCGTGATTCCGGAAAGTGTTTTTTTTGTCTCCGCGGCAAAACGCCGCAGGAAGTAATTGGCCAAAATCGGGATATCTTCTCTTCGATCCCTTAAAGGCGGAAGCGAGATTGGAATCACGTTGAGGCGATAGAAAAGGTCCTCGCGAAATTGTCCTTCTTTAATGGCTTGGGTCAGATCTCGATTGGTCGCTGCGAGCACGCGAACATCGACGGGAATCGGCTGGGTTCCGCCGACCCGCTCGAACTCACGTTCCTGGAGAAATCTTAACAGCTTGGTTTGCAGCTCCGACGATATGTCGCCGACCTCGTCAAGAAAAACCGTCCCCCCATTGGCCTGTTCCATCTTGCCCTTCTTGAGTTGGTGCGCCCCCGTAAACGCCCCTTTTTCATGACCGAAGAGTTCGCTCTCAAGAAGATCTTTAGAGAGACCGACGCAGTTGATGGCGATGAACGGTTCACTTCTTCTCGCGCTCCACGCATGAATGGCCCGAGCAAAGACCTCTTTACCCGTGCCGCTTTCCCCCAAAAGCAACACGGTGGATTTGCTGATGGCAGCTTTCCTGGCGGTCTCTATGGCCGCTCGCATCTTCGGGCTTTCCCCGCCAATAAGACGGTAGTGCTCGCTCAGCTCCTCCGTCGAGCGCTCGAGGCTTTGCTTCAACCGTCCTCGCTCCAACGCTTTTTCGACGACGACAGCGATATGGTCAAACTCAAAGGGCTTGGTGATAAAGTCGAAAGCTCCTTCCTTCATCGCCTCGACGGCTCGTTCGATAGAGCCGTAAGCCGTTATCATGATGACCGTCGTATCAAAATGTCTTTGGCGCAGCTCTTTCAGTACATCGAGTCCGGTCCTTACCGGCATCTCGATGTCTAGCAGGAGTACCTCCGGGCCTTCTCTTTCTATCCGTTCCATGCACTCCCGCCCATCGCCAGCCGTCACGACTCTCGCGCCAAGACTGCTAAGAGCGTCCCTGAGAATGTCACGGATATCGGGATCGTCATCCGCGACGAGTATGGTTCCGGTAAGAATTTTTATCATCCTTTTTTGCTTTAGGTTGACCGCTTTTTCTCTCTTCCCCCTCGACTTTAGCTACGAGTCGTCCCTCACCCTTACCCTCTCCCTCTTACCAGAGGGCGAGGGAATTATCGCATTCCGGCAGTTTTGATCAAAAGCGGCACGCAATTTACCCAACGGTTAGCGGTCCTTCTATTCGCTTCTCACCTGCTTGCCTGTTACTTCCTCTCCCTCTGGGAGAGGACTGAGGTGAGGGCGAACGCTCACCCAATGTCTCGGCAATTCGTTCCATCACCGCATCTGAATGATTCAACACCTCATGGTTCCAAAAGCGCAGCACCCGGTAACCTTGATCCGCCAAAAACTGACTGCACTTCTGATCCGCAACCGTCTCCACCGCATGCTGGCCAGCGTCCAGTTCGACTATCAACCTTTGTTGCAGACAACAAAAGTCAGCAATGAATGGGCCTATGGGATGTTGGCGACGAAATTTCGCGCTGTAAACCTGCCGGTTGCGAAGGCGCGCCCAAAGCGCTTTCTCAGCATCCGTCTGGTCACGACGCACTTGGCGGGCTTTGTTGCGAATGTTTTTCATTCGTCTACGCTCGCTCGAAAACTCCCTCACCCTTACCCTCTCCCTCGTACCAGAGGGCGAGGGAACGGTAGATCTTCATCGGGTCCAACCGATATCCGTAATGAATTTAGCCGCCAAACCTAGTGCCGCTTTTCTTCGCCTCATCTCCCGCTCTATCTACTACTTCCTC
>JBFJNS010000338.1:0-3913 GCA_041618055.1 Binatia bacterium | reverse complement strand
ATTGCGCCGCGCCTGGGTTGTCCAGGGTGCGGTCGAGGAACGACTCCGGCTACTGGAGCGCTACGGCTGGAGCAGTCTTAAGGGATACTGGAAGGAGAGGCATAAGCAGTCCTGGGTTACCTATGAGAGTGTGCTGGAGCAGGTCGGCCGGAGTCGGCGCAAGTACCGGGAATTTATCCTCGATGGGATGAAGCGCGGTTACGATACGCCGTGGGAGAGCGTCCAGGGGCAGGTGGTGCTCGGTGGACAGAAATTTGTTGATCGGGTCAAAGAAGGTGTCGAAGGCCGCATCAGCCCACGAGAGCAGCCCGGGGTGCGCCAAATCCAGGCGAGAGCGCCGGGGGTCGTGCTCAGGGCGGTGGCAAAGTACTACGGAGTGGACGAGAAACGGCTAACGGGCAAACGTACGGGGCTGCGGGATGAGCGTGGGGTGGCGCTGGAATTGATGTACCGACACGGGGGAATGAGACAGGCCGAGATCGGGTGGTTTTTTGGGGGATTGGATTATACGGCGGTAAGTCGGGAGCGTACGCGGTTACGGGACAAAGCGAAACGAGACGACAAACTGCGCCGGGCGTTGGCGGAAATTGAAACTCAAATGTCGTAAGTAAAGATTTGACACCAGCACCTTCATGGGTAACCACTACCCTCTCACGTTCGAGACCCCGGAAGGCAATTTGACCAGAGTGATGAGACAGCTCAACGTAGTTTTTACCCAGTGGTCCAACCGGCGCCCCAAGCGCAGCGGCCATCTCTTTGAGGGCTGCTACAAAGCGATTCTCTTCGATTGAGACGTCTACTTCCAATTGCAGATCATTTTGGATAACATTTTACGACGGTCAGGCGGAGTGCTAGAAGTTTAGCGCCGCGCAAACAGGGTAGCCGTGACAAAAAGTAGCAAGCATTTGGTGTTGTGCTACAATGCTAGACCTGACCCCCAAAGTGACCCCCAAAGCTAGACCCCTAGGATCACGGTATAGCCAGAGATCAGTCTAGGACCTTGATCGAGGCGATATCCTGATCTTTCAAAGAAAAGGAAAGAGTTCCCGTGCGCCGGCGTTTTTCGAAGCGCAGAACTTTGCCGGAGACGCCTGCCAAGACCGCCTCCTGGCGGACGCCTTTCTTGGGAGTCACGATAACGGAGTAGCCTATCCACTCCTTGGCTTGGGCCAGCGCGTTTGCGGGGGAGCCGTTGCCCCCTGAGCCAGAGCCGTCGAAGCGGATGAGTTTAATGGCAGGCGGTTTCTCCTCCGTATCGCCGGCGATGGATGCCCTTGCAATTCTCGGCGAAGCATTCGGCGGCGCGGCCGGTCGCGAACTCGCTTCCTGCTGCGCTCGTTTGTTGCCGGACGGGTCGGCTTCTTTCTCCAGGTTGCCGCCTGGCTCAGGTTGGTTGTGAAGGTTTTTTAGTTTCTGCTCCATCTCACGGGAGCTTTCCTCAGTGAATCCCGACTCAAATGCGCTCAGAAACTGCCGCATGAAGTCGAGTTCTTTTTGCTCTTTTTCGTCCACTCCACCTTTCTCCGTCATATCGAGTCCTCTGCGCATGAAGGTAAGGGCGTCTTGCTGAGTCAGGTTCCCCATGGCAATTCCCTCCGCGACGTCCTGCGATGCTTCCCACGCTTCCCATCCGCCAACGGCCGTGAAGACATAGAGCCCCAGGGCTGTGCTGAGCGTGCAAGAGGTAATGTAAACGAGGAACAACTTTTTTACTTCGGGCCAGAATTTGACCGCGTAAGCGGTTGCCGCAAGGGTTGTAGATAATCCCGCGGCCCACGGAAAGTAAAGATGGTATCTGCTCGGCCCGTAACTCAGGAAATAGGCAAAATAGATCGCGATCGGAATGAGCGGGATGAGTAAAATGCCCAGGCCCCACGATACGCGTCTTTTGCGAAAGGCGCGCACGGCAAGCCAGATGAGGGACACGAACGCGATTAACCCGAGAAGCTGAGAAATGTCGTTCAGTGTGCTCACGGTATCTCCTTTAAGAAAGGGACGCGATTGAATCTGGTGTGATGGTTTGCCATCTGCGAAGTCAACGACGCGTTTGAAGCTTCTGAGAACTCGCGGCACGCATTTGCGGCGCAACAACGATGCCAGGCCGTCACGGGTTGCTACCGGAAACAGACGGGGTTCAATGTTGCATCCTCTTGGACCAATTTCTTGCCGAAAGTTACTTATTTTCCATTGCTGCACCGGCGCTTTGCCGCAGCAGGCGAATGCCTAGATGTTCGAAAGACGGCAAGGTTGATCATTCTTGTCCATCAGGCGAGGAGGAACAGACTACCCTGAGTGGCCAGGCTGCAACGAAAAGGCTTTCATCACAGACGCGGCGAGCAGGCAGCGTTCGGAATATTTTCTTGTCAATACGGTATTGGCTCTCCATAGCTTCCTGAGTGGCAGGACTTCTCAAAACTCTTTGATGTGCGCGTATTTTAATTTGAGCGTGATCGAATAGCGGCTATTTGGGGAAATCCTTCGCATCAAGAGTGGTGAGAGAGGGGATAATCTGCTATCTGAGATGGTTGAGAAAACAAAATGGAGGCAGTTGCCGGCATACGCCGGCAGCTAATGGTAGAATAATTCACCGTGGCGAAGTCTCGAGGAAGGGAAATCAAATTCATTGTCAACGAGAAAGCCGGCGCGGTGTCCGGCCTTCTGATCAGACCGAACGGCGCGCGGGCTTTGCTCGTGCTGGCGCATGGCGCCGGTGCGGGCATGCGCCACCTCTTTTTGGAAAATTTGGCGGCGAAGCTTGAAGTGCGTGCGGTGGCGACCCTGCGTTATCAGTTTCCCTATATGGAAAAGCATACCAAGCGGCCGGACAGTGAAAGCGTGCTTATGGATACGGTGCGGGCGGCTGTGGCGGCGGCAAAGAAACACGCCGGGGAATTGCCGCTTTTCGCCGGCGGAAAATCGATGGGCGGGCGCATGACGTCGCTGGCGGCGGCGCAGCAGCCGCTGGAAGGGGTGCGCGGCTTGGTTTTCTTCGGCTTTCCCCTGCACGCGTCAGGCATGCCGGGTGCGGAGCGCGGGCGTCATTTGGCCGAGGTTAAAACTCCCATGCTCTTTCTGCAGGGCTCGCGGGATGCGCTCGCGGATCTCAAGCTCTTGAGGCCGCTGTGTCGGCGTCTGGGAAAGCACGCCGAGCTTTTTGTCGTCAAAGGCGGAGACCACTCCTTCCATATGCTCAAGAGTTCCGGGCGATCCGATGACCAGGTTTTAGACGACGTAGCGGATCGGGCCGCATCTTGGATCAAATCGAAGTGAAACGACCTATTCCTTGGACCGAGTGCGCCGACGGTGTTCCAGTAAGGTTATCGATAAGCGGGAATAACGCCTATCTGGGTGCCTCGCTTAAGATTTGTTGACGCGGCCAAAACGCGATAGAGGCAAATTGGGATGCGCGATGAGCGTTCATAAAACCCGGGGCGGAAGCCAAACCCGCTGGTTGGGTGGAATTCCATCCGAAGGGGCTATTGTTGGAAGGGTATGCCTCGTTTGTTTACAAGTCTGACCTCACATGAGCCGGCGTTTCGACGGTCGCTAATTTTAGCGCTTGTTTATTTGATCCCCGCCTTCCAGGCTCTCTTACCGGTCGAAGATCCGGATCTGTGGTGGCACCTTCGCACGGGGCAGTGGATTGTCGAACATGGCCAGGTTCCTCTCACCGATCCCTTTTCGGCCTACGGCGCCGGAAAGCGCTGGTTCGCGTACAGCTGGTTATATGAATTGCTCGTTTACTTCATCCATCAGACGTTTGGACTTGTGGGAATCGTCTGGGCAACGGTTGTTATGTCGCTGCTGATCGCTCTGGCGCTTCACGTTTTGGTGCGCATGGCGCGGTTGCCCTTCCTGGCCGAAGCCGGCTTGCTTGCGCTGGCGCTCGCCAGCATGAAACCGCTTTTTTATT
>JBFJNS010000337.1:0-3925 GCA_041618055.1 Binatia bacterium | reverse complement strand
GATCCCGTTTTTAAAACGGATCTGAGTTCCAATTGCCGGTTTTTTGGCCGCCGCGACGCTGGCAATCCAAAACTTCTGGCTTTCTGGAAATCGCTCCAGAAGCAGGACCTCCGCCTTCCCCCCGCTTTCTTTAATGCCGCGCAATCGCGCGGGGAATACTTTAGTGTCGTTGACAATGAGCAAATCGCCGGCATCGAGAAAATCCCCGAGGTTTGCAAAAATACTATGGATCACCTCCCCCGTATTCCGACGCAGCACGAGCAAGCGCGAGGCCTGCCGATCCCGAGTGGGGAAGGCAGCAACCAGGGATTGAGGCAACTCGTAGAAGAACTCTTTTAGATCCATGTTATTAACTGTAGCTGACTCGACTCATGACGGCAGACGTTTTTCCGGGAGCCCCTTGACGCTCGCGCGGAAAAACGCGTTGGTGGAGAGATTAAGGGTGACTGAAAGCGACAACTCTTTGCGCTTGAGGCTGATTACGTTTGAGTGTCCCTCTTCAGAAACGGAGTCAGCAGGTCGATAGGCACGGGGAAAATAGTCGTAGAATTCTTCTCTGACGCCACTTCGACGAGACTCTGCAAAAACCGCAGCTGCAATGCCATAGGCTGCTTGCTAATAACCTCCGCCGCATCCGCCAGCTTCTGGGACGCCTGGAATTCACCATCGGCGTGAATGACTTTGGCCCGTCTTTCCCGCTCCGCCTCGGCCTGCTTCGCCATGGCCCGCTGCATTTCCTGCGGCAGATCGATGTGCTTCAATTCAACCAGCACGACCTTGATACCCCATGGGTCGGTCTGTGCGTCAAGGATTTCTTGGATTCTGCTGTTGATCCGCTCTCTTTCAGCGAGAAGCTCGTCGAGTTCCGCCTGCCCACAGACGCTCCGCAGAGTCACCTGCGCCAGCTGCGAAGTCGCAAAGAGATAATTCTCCACTTCCCGCACCGCCTTGTTCGGTTCCAGGACCCTGAAATAGAGCACGGCGTTCACTTTTACGGACACATTGTCGCGCGTGATCACGTCTTGGGGCGGTATGTCCATCGTCACGGTGCGAAGGTCCATCCGGACCATTTTTTCAATTCCCGGGATAACATAAATCAGTCCGGGCCCCCTCGACCCCACCATGCGTCCCAATCTGAAAATTACGCCCCGTTCATACTCCTTCAGAATTTTGATGCCGCTGATAATAAGAGCGATAACGATGATTAAAAATGTTACGAAAGGTCCCAGACCGAACATGTTTGCCTCCTCTCCTATCCCGAGACGTCGCTTCCCGAAGCCCGCCTCACCTTGAGCGTCATGCCGTCAAAACCAATCACTTCGACTTTTTCTCCCACTTCAATCTCACCCTCGCTGGCGGCATTCCAATATTCCCCGTGAACAAAAATCTTCCCCGTGGGACTCAGTTTGCCTCGAACCTCGCCGATTTCACCGACCAAGCCCTCGATGCCAAGCGTCATCTTGGACACCTGAGAGCGAAAAACAAGATAGATGATCGCGAAACAAAACGTCCCCAGGGTCGCTACAGCCGTGAAGATGACCGAACGATCGACGGCGATTCCGGTGTTTTCGGTGTCGAACAGCAACATCGACCCAAAGGCCAGCGAAATGACGCCGCCGATCCCCAACACACCGAAGCTCGGCATGAACGCCTCACCGACGAGGAGTGCGATCCCCAGAAGAATCAGCAGGAGCCCGGCGTAACTGAAAGGCAGCAGCTGAAACGACACGGACGCCAGCAGCAAACAAATCGCCCCCGCCACACCGGGAAAGATGACGCCGGGATTGGAGAATTCCATGTACAAACCCAGTATTCCCGCCATGAGCAGGAGATAGGCGATGTTCGGATCGGCGATGGTGTTGATGACTTTTTGTCTGAAGCTCATCTCGTAACGCACAATGCGCACATCTTTCAAAGACAGCGTTGTCGCCCCCCCATCGAGATCGACTTTGCGCCCATCGGCCTGTTTAATGAGATCGTCGATGTCTCTGGCAACGATATCGATGACGTTTTTCTTCAACGCTTCTTTCTCCGTGATGGAGACACTGCGACGCACCGCTTGAACTGCCCACTCCGTATTCCTTCCCCGCCTCTGCGCGATGGTCTCGCTGAACGAGGCCGTGAAGTTCTCGATCTTCTCACCCATGACGCCTTTGACTTCCTGTCCTCCCCCCGCCACCGGGTGAGCCGCACCGATGTTGGTCCCCGGGGCCATGGCCGCGATGTGGGCCGCCAAGGTAATAAATACCCCCGCCGAGCCCGCCCCGGCACCGCTGGGTGCGACGTAAACCATGACCGGAACTGGCGCTCCCAAAATTTCTTTGACGATCGTGCGCGTCGAGCTCAGCAATCCGCCGGGCGTGTCAAGCTGGATGATTAGAGCCCGCGCGCCGTTTTCTTTCGCCCGTCCGAGACTCTCGCGAATAAAATCGTCCACCGCCGGATTAATGGACCCGTCGATGGTGATCATATCTACATGCGGGAAGGAATCGTCTTGGGTCTGGGCGAGGTCCCACGCTCCGACAAATACGAGAGCGATGAAAAAACCCAACCTAAGCGTTCGAATCGCGCATTTCATTGATGACTTTCTTGATGTCTTCCCAAACAAGCTTTTTGTCTCCCGGGTTGCGTAACAAATAGGCTGGGTGGAAAGTCGGCATCAATTTGATTCCCTGATAGCTATGCCAGCTCCCCCGTAATCGTGTAATTGGAACTTTGCTTTGCAGCAATGTCTGAACGGCAAATTTGCCAAGCGCGACAATGATCTGCGGTCGAACCAGGGCAATCTGTTTTTTAAGGAAAGGCTCGCAGGATGCGACTTCGTCCGGCTCGGGATTGCGGTTGTCCGGCGGTCGGCACTTGACCACGTTAGCGATATACACGTCTTCTCGTTTAAGCCCCATTCCTTTGGTAATGATATCGGTCAGTAGCTGTCCCGCACGGCCCACGAAGGGTTCGCCCTGAAGATCTTCGTCCCGCCCAGGGCCTTCACCGATGAACATGAGCCTCGCTCTCGGGTTACCCACACCAAAAACCAAATGCGTTCGACCGGACCACAGCTTGCAGCGACGACAATCCCCCATGGCGACCCGCAGCTCTTCGACGTTCCGCGCTTGATAGGCGGCGGCAGGATCCGAAAAAAGCTCGCCCTCAGTGCCGCCTAAAAAACTGTTTTCGCCGGCCTTTTCCGTGCTTGCTGAAGGCATGACAGATTTCGGCACAAGACGAATCCCCGCGTGCTGCTGCCGCTGGAGGTGGCGGCGCAGCGAAGTGACGAACCCCGCCAGTTCTTCCGCTTCACTTTTCTGAGTTTCGGACATAACCTTCCCTTACCACAAAATCTTAGCACCAGACCAGCATCAGTAGCAATAACAAGGAATTTGGCTGGCGCGGCTGCTGCATTTAGCTCATCTGCCTTAGTTGCTCCAGATAGACTGCGCGAAGGGAAGTCAAGAAAGACCGGGTTTCGGGCCATAGGTAGTCTGGATAGGTATGCGCGTCGCCGTGGAAGCCGCCCTCGTAATAGCGCAACGTGGCTTCGGCGAAGATGCCGGACCCCAGATAAATTCGATGCCCCGCGTTCTTCGTCGACGCGAGAACCGCCTTGCCGCTTTCCACATAGCCCGGGTCCACGTTCACGCGCCGTCCTTCTCGGCCCTGCTCGCGGCACAGGTATTTGGCTTCTATCTCCTGCGTTTGTAGCTTGATCTGCGCTAAATTCCCCGGTGACATCAAACGCAAAAAAGAAAGAAAACGGCGCATCAACCCCGCCCCCATTTCCTCTTCGTAGTACCGGGAAACGCGCCACGGCAGAATTTCACCGCGGCCGTCAATATCCCCCAAGATTGCAGCTAAGTCCGCTTCAACGGCCGACAAAAGCGCTGGTTCGGTGGATAATAAAGCGACGAAGTACTTTACCGGCGGG
>JBFJNS010000336.1:0-3932 GCA_041618055.1 Binatia bacterium | reverse complement strand
CTCCCGCTTGCTTTGTCGCGCCATGCGAAATTCCTCCATTACTCCCCTCCTTCTCCTCCACATCATGTGGCCAAGGAGGGTTAGATTCTCAAATGGCGCAACGAACCTTCACTCGGTTAGATTATACACGGCGCAATACGGTTGGTTTGCAACATGGGAGGGAAATGTTAGCCTTGAGTGCAGAGCGCCAAGCCATGGCTCACAAGCACATACAAGCTTCACGGTTGGACAGAATATTAGCGCAACTGAAAAAAGAAGAGCAAAACTTCTGGGGTATAATTCAACGAACAAGCAATGTCTGGCTGAATCGCATTGAAAGAAATGCGTTTATTAAATCGTATGGGACATTGTTTCGACAAAAGTCCGCAGCGAATCCATATCTCTCCGAACCGGTCATTGATGTGGACTCGCTTTTTTTCCTCTCAGTGATTTTCCACTTAATCCTTTTCTTTCTGCTTACGCGGATCACTCTGTCGCCACCAACGGTTAGCACGGAACCGCCCGTGGTGGTGCGAATTCTAGAGATGGGAGAGCCCGCACCGGCAACAAAAAAGGAAACACCCAAGCAAGTCACTGCGAAAAAAGCGCCTGCTCCTAAACCGGTGCGCCCGACGCCCCAACCGAAGGTTGAGCCGGTTCAAGCTGAGGAACCGCCACCCCTAAAGCCCGCACCAAAACCATTACCGGAGCCCACTCCGGCCCCCACGCTCCCTCGACCGAAGACCTTAGCGCAGGCGCCCAGAGAACAAACTGCTGTCATTGCCCCTCAGTCCGCAGAATCGCTAATCCAGTTGCCCACGCGTCAAATGGAGGCGGGCAGCACAGCTCCGTCTGCAGCACGCATCGAACCCGTGCCCGGGATCTCTGCTGCCGGTGAAGTGGCAGCCCCAGTACCGGAAGGGTTACGGCGCGGGGAGAGCCGGCCACTCGGCGCCGCCGAAGTCAGGGGCAACCCTCTCGCAGTCACGAGCCCGGATTTTGCCCCCTATCTCGAGATGATTAAGAAGCGGGTTCAGTCTGTATGGAAATATCCTGAAGGCGTCACTGGCGTGCATCAGGTGAACGTCGTTTTTGTTTTGGACCGCGCCGGGAAACTCGTCCGCGCCGAGATTGTGGACTCCACCGAGCCCCGTTTGAGTCAGGGAGCCATTCAGGCAATGCGCAAAGCCTCCCCTTTTCCCCCTATCCCCGAAAGCCTGAAGGAACTCACGGGTTGGCCCCTGCGAATGAGGTTTACCATCGACTTCGGCGTAAAGACCAGAAAGTAAGGCCAGAAGCTTTAATCGTGAATTGGACCCTTTGCTGGTCAACCATCTGTCCCAACACGGACATCACAAGGGGATTCTCGTCTTCACGGTTGTTTGTTGCTATAAGAATCCGATGCATAGTCCACGTCGCCGGCTGATCACTCGGGCCGTTATCTTTCTAGCGTTAGTCACCCTGCTTTTCATCTTCAGTCGCAGGATCCCGCAGCCATTCACGAGGCTACGTTTCCCCGGTGACGACTTAGATGATTTTGAGGAAATATATTCGAGCAGCCGTAAGCTGAGCGAGTTTCTGCGTTCTCTCGGTCCCTATTCACCCGCAGTCTTCGTTCTTCTTCAAGCTCTGCAGGTCATCGCGGCTCCGTTTCCCGGGGAGCTGACGGGGGTGGCAGGGGGATATGTTTACGGTGAAAATTTGGGATTCGTTTTATCAACCATCGGTCTCACCCTCGGATCTTGGGTGGCCTATGAACTCGCCAGTATCTTGGGTAGGCCTTTTGTCGAACGGTTCGTTAACCAGGATGTGCTCCATAAATTTGATTTTCTAACCACCAATGCGGGAGCTACGCTCTGTTTTGTGCTTTTCTTGTTTCCAGGCTTTCCGAAAGATTATCTATGTTATCTGCTGGGCCTGAGCCGGATGAAACTGCGAACATTTCTGATTGTCTCCATCATCGGTCGCATACCGGGAACGTACTTGCTCACCATGCAAGGGGCGAGCATTCGGAATCAGGAATATACTACCGCCATCATCGTCGCTGTACTCAGCGCCGCCATTCTTCTAGGCGCCTATCTCTATCGGAGCCAGATATTTCATTGGATCAAGCGACATCACGAAGAATAAGAAAACGGCAAAGTCACTGCTGACGTACTTCCAGCCGCCGCACGGGGAAGGTTACCCCAGGGGAGGGGAAGCTCTGTTTTGGCCCGCTCACAGAGTCAACCCCTTCGTCAGTAGGTAAAAAATCGGCGCCACGATGATGCGATACCAGGCGAATGGAACCAAAGACCAACGGCCCAACAAGAAGACGAAAGTCTTAACAGCCATTAGAGCAACGAGAAAAGAGACTACGAAACCGAGGGCCAACTGTGCACCGTCCTGAAGGGTCAGGAGGCTGCCCATTTTGAAGAGCTCGTAACCGCTGGCGGCCAGTATGACGGGCACAGCGATCAAAAATGAAAACTCCGCAGCTCCCTTTCGGTCGAGTCCTAAACACATACCGCCGACGATCGTTGCCGCAGCCCTTGAAGTCCCGGGCCATAATGAAAGTACTTGGAACAATCCGATTCCTAACGCTTGCCATATCGTCAGCGACTCCAGTGATTGCGATATTCGTCGAGAGAGCAATTTTTCAGCAAGGATGATCCCAAAGCCTCCAATGGCTAAAGCCCATGCGACGGCCACGGGGGTAAAAAGATGCTGTTTGATCGGCTGCTGGGCCATGTAGCCGAAAATCAACGCGGGCGCCGTGGCGATCGCAATTCGCCCGATCCCCGCCCAGCCCTCCAAGGCCGACCTGTTACCAGGCACGGCAGCGACGCCTTTGGGAATCAAGCCTATGAATCTCCGCCAGTACAGAAAAACGACGGAGAGGATCGCGCCAAATTGGATGGCGACCAGGAAGCTCGACGCCTTGTCACCCACGAAACCGATTAGATGCCCAACGAGAATGAGATGCCCCGTAGAAGACACCGGGATGAATTCGGTCAGACCTTCGACGACTCCCATAACAATTGCAATTTCCCATCTCCCCATGAGTTATCTCGAAGAAACGATTACGCTCTCTTCATCCTCTCCTTTAGCGCGCATGGCTCGTTGATCACTCATTGTTGTCGGATGCGGTACAATGCATGACTGGCCTTGGCTATTGCCGAGCAACAATGCACAGCGACGAAGACTTAGTCCACGGTGAAGTAGTTTCATAGATTCTTAATCAAAACATAGCCGTCAACTCTTGCCAGTTCCTTGGGTGACATGCCAATCTGCTGTGCTAAACGGCGCACGTTCTTTTCTTTGACGATCACGAGCATCGGCACTTTCATCTCTTTCCATATCGCGCCAAATTCGTCAAAATCGAATACCGCTGGCCCCCGTGGCGTGTTTGGCTCGGGCTGTTCACGAGCTGCGTTAAATTTACTTATGACGGTCTCTTTTTTCCGGGTGTGCGTAACGATCCAAACGGGACGCTCAGCACGGAGATAAAAAGGCATTCCAGCCAGGTAAGTATCGTAGAAAACGATTTGCGTCCCGGAGTTCATGCGCGAGGATGCGGCCCGCGCGACCTTCTCTGCAGATCGTTCGAGGGATGTCGCGATCATCATCTGCGCCACGAAAATGACAAAGAGCACGGTACCGAAGGCGTAAATCCAATAGAGCGGCGATTGTCCCTTCCAGGAAGGCATGACTTTAATGCGGGAGAAGCCCGCCGCGATGATAAGCAAGACCGCCGCATAGATACCAATAAAGACTGAGATGTGGCTCACGCTCTGCCGAATCTGCCTCGGCAAAATCATGGGCCAAAATGCCCCTAGAGCAAGGTAGAGTAGAGATAGGGTGAGGATCAACCACGGAAGAATGAGTTTGTTCCGGTCGGAGATCCTAAGCATGTTGACTACGGTTTTGGCAGTCAAAAGTGACAACGCAGGAAACACGGGCAAGATGTAGTG
>JBFJNS010000335.1:0-3937 GCA_041618055.1 Binatia bacterium | reverse complement strand
TCGCTCCAGTCTCAAGCTGGCAAGACCGCTTAGTGCCTTCTCAGTTTTCGCATCGAGCTGGCCCAGCCTTCCTTCAAATTGGCCGAGCTTTCCTTCAACCCCACTGATACGACCATCGAGGCCACCGATGCGCCCATCCGTCTGATCCAAACGGGTCTCGGTCTGCGCAACTCGACCCGCCAGCGGATCCACTTGCTCCCGCACCCAGTCACGGGTTGCTACGCAGCTCTGCGCCATCAAGATGGCAATTAAGCCACTGGCAATTGTCAAATTCCTGGCCCCGAATAGGGCATTCCGTTTCATTCGAATTTCCTCCTTTTTTTTGACACGACAATTTAGCAATCTTCATCCTTCACTCCAAAACTACTCGCACGGCAAACAAACAGTGAACTGTGAACCCTCCCCGGGTCGGCTGCGCACATGAAGGTGGCCTTTCAGAAACTCCGACAGCGCTTTGACAACGCTCAATCCTATGCCGACCCCTTGACGTGCCGGGTTAAGAGCTGAATCGACCTGATCGGTGGGTTCAAAAATCTTCCTTAAAAGGCTGTCTTCTATGCCGATACCCGTGTCGCTTACGCTGATTTCAAGCAAGCCGGCCTTGACTTCCACGTTCAACTGCACACGGCCCCTCGCGGTGAATTTGACGGCGTTATCGACTAGGTTCCGAACAATCTGCTTAAATTTGAGCGCGTCAGTGATTATTTGTGCAGGCAGGTGGCTCCCGTATTGGACCTCCAACTCGATGTCTTTCTCTTTGGCCTGCTCTCGAAACGGCAGCAAGACTTCTTCCAAAACCGAGGCGAGCTCCATCGCTCCTTCTGCAACCGCCGCTTTTCCTTCATGGGCGACTGCGCCATCTATTAGGCCATTGAGCAGATTAAGAACATCTGCCGCGCCGTCCTCGAGGCCCTGGAAGTGCCTTTGATGTTCATCGGACAACAAGGCGGACAGTCTCTTTCGCAGCAGTCTAGAATATTCCAGGACGAGGTTGAGCGGATTATTGATCTCATGCGAAATCGTTGACAGGAGTCTGTGATAACTCTTTTTGGAACTTATATCCCTCACTGCCCAACTCAACTCGCCCGCAAGGGATTGCAGCAGCACTAGCTCCGAGGGAGAAAAAATCCGTGACGTTGAATGGCCGAGCATCAGAAACCCCAACGGTTGAGCCATAATCGGCGTCAGGGGTACGAAAACCGCGCTCCGAAAACCAAAAGTCCCATAGGGGTGCCTCCGCGTGACTGGTATGCGAGAGGCCGCGATTAAATCGAGACATCGTAGAGCGAAGTTGGCAGGGAGCTGGGCGAGCGAGGCTTCAGGCAGACCAACCTCCACGGGCTTATCGCTGCCAAATAGGATCGTGCCACAACAGAAATCAACGTTAAACAACCTTCGGACTCGGGCCAAGAATAGCGTTAGCAGGGCTTCCTCGTCTGTTGTTTCCTGACTCCAAAGGAACGACCGAATTAAGTGAGCTCCGTCCCATAGGCCCCCAAACTCGCTGGCCGTGCTCTGGTCTGGGATTCGCCTTGCTATCGCCGGAGTCTGTTTAACGGCCAAGGTTCCTTTTCTCAAAGGTTTCCTCTTTCCCTACGCGCAAGATCTAGGGAACTCTTAACAAAACTCATGCCATATGGTGGGCGTACCCCACCGTTGGAAATAGCCTTGGTGAACGGCAGCGCTTAGCTGACCGATTTTCGCTCCACGAAGGGGAATCCCTACATGATTGTGTAGGTTTTCGGCTCCAACTATGAATGTTACCGGAGACAAGAACCGCCGCATATCTCGCCTTCCCGGCGCCATAGGGCGTTCAGCGTTTCACCTCATTTTCTTTGGCTCGAGGTGAGTCTTCTCAGGTCGCCGGTGCCCCCCGCATCGTTTGCGCCCTGCTTCCGCGCAAGTCGTCGAACGGCGGCCGGTTGGCCACCTGTTAAGCGCACCCTAGCCCTGACTCCAACTGCATCTTCAACCATTGCGCCGACGTGGCCTGCATGAAACTTCCCCGTCTCCAACCTCTCAAAGTGGCGCCGTTCGGCCTTCGTTTGGATGAACCAGAGCAAACGCGGCGGCGGCAGAAACCCTTCTCAAGCCCTAAATGAAAGTCCAGAAACAGGAAAAGCCCTAAATTTGACAGGGCCTTAGACAAAAATGCGGGGGTCAACTGTACGGCCATTGACGGGAGGGTGCTCCATTTACATCGTATCGCACCCTGGGCTTAAGAAACTGTCTGTCGAGGATAATTGGGAGCACCCCATCGCTCGAAGGCTTTTGGACGTGACGGACAGGGACCCGCCTCGCCTTCATCGACGAAATTACACCTGCGGCCTACTGAGCCGGAGGCCAAGCAACATTGTCCTTAAACACGCGCGCACTATTGGCGACCAGCTTTGACAGCTAAGTTTGGTCAACCATGGGGCGGCAAGCAACATATTACAGTCCTCGTCAAGTGCCGAGAGATCAAATCCCATACTCTATTCTCGGGAATTCAAACAACAGCGCCGCACGCATGGTCGTAACGGAGGAATGTCGTGAAAAGCAGGTGGAAGAGAAGCCAATTGGCGAAAACAAGTCGGTTAGAATGGCGGCGTCATTTTTTTAGCGAAGGGAGCATCCTTGTTGCGTGGCGAGAAACTTTGCGGGTTTTTTCGCCGAAACCACCTATCCCGCTTTGGTTCTCTTAAATTCTTCCGCTCTCAGTTCGTGCTTTTTGAGCAAATCGTAGAAATCCGCTCTGTATTTTCCCGCAAGTTTTGCCGCTTGGCTCACGTTCCCCTCGGTGAGAGACAGTACTTGGACAAGGTAATCTCTCTCAAAGGCGTCACGGGCCTCCTTGAGCGGTAAAAATCCCTCAGGCATCGAGTTATCCTTCTGAGAAGCGAAAATTCTTCCGCGGTCCAACGAGGTTGTTCTGGTCTGGAGAATATAGTCTTCCGTAATCACGTCCTTTTGCGTCATTGCGACTGCATACTCCAAAGTATTCTCCAACTCGCGCACATTCCCCGGCCAGTCGTGGAGCATGACCTTCCGCAACGCCTCTGAGGTTAATCCCTTCACTTCTTTCTTCATCTGGTCGCTGAATTTCTTGAGGAAATGATCTACCAATGGAACTATATCCTCTTTCCGCTCCCGCAGCGGCGGCAGTTGTATCGGAATGACGTGAATCCTATAGAAAAGGTCGTCGCGAAACTGCCCCTTCTTGACTTGTTCTTCCAGATCCTTGTTCGTAGCCACAATCACTCTGACATCCACCTCGGTCGGAAGCTCGCTACCCACGGGATAGAATTGCCGTTCCTGCAGAACACGAAGCAACTTGGACTGCGTCGATAGTGGCATATCACCGATCTCATCAAGGAAAAGGGTGCCGCCGTGTGCTTGCGTAAATAATCCTTTAGTGGTCTTGACCGCACCGGTGAAAGCACCTTTTTCATGTCCAAAGAGCTCACTCTCCAGGAGCGTTTCGGGCAAGGCAGCGCAGTTAAGGGCAACAAAAAGCTTGTCTTGGCGGTCACTCGCTAGATGAATGGCTTTGGCGATCAGCTCCTTTCCTGTACCGCTTTCGCCTTGGAGATGAACCGTGGAATCGAGTTTGGCGATCCGGGTAACCACATCAAGCACATCTCGCATTTTGGCACTGCGAGCTATGATATTCGCAAAATCATACTTATCGGCTAGAAGCCCTTTGAGCCGCTTGATTTCCGTATTCAACCTGCGGTGCTCCAACGCGCGTTCGATTTGCAGCAAGAGATCCCGTGGCTCAAACGGTTTAGTCAGATAGCTGTAGGCTCCCTTGCGCATAGCCTCGACAGCGCTCTCGATAGTCCCGTGGGCCGTCAAAATGATTGAGGGAACCTCCGGAATGATGGAGCGAGCCTCTTCCATGAGCGAGATCCCGTCACGATTGCCCAACATGAGATCGAATAGACACAGGTCTAAG
>JBFJNS010000334.1:0-3949 GCA_041618055.1 Binatia bacterium | reverse complement strand
GCGCGAAACCAGCAAGCGAAGCGCTGCTGGTGAAGCGTCCGGTGCAAGGCATGGTTCGGCGTCATCCGGCCTCCTCATCGATAAGTAGTTCAGCGGCATGCTCGCCCGTGCGGCTAGCTTTTCTCGGCGACTGCTTGGTACACGACGAAGCGCCGTTCTTGCAGATTCCGAATGTTGTTCTCGAACTTGGCCTTCGCGGTACTGCCCATCAACAAGTGAAGCCCGAGCGGGGGCGGACCAGACAGCTTCAGCTTCTCGATGACCGCAAGAAACCAGTCCAGCGAAGGCTGGCTCTTGTCCTCCCAAACGCGAATCGAGAAGCCTAATTCTTCAAGGATTTTCCGCACAGCCTCGGGCGCGGCAAGAAAACTGATCGAGCTGTCCTCTGCCCATGGCACAGGATAGTGCAATGAGCCGCCGTCACCTTGAAAAATATCGTGGAAGAGAAAACGTCCGCGGGGCGCAAGGACGCGGGCGATCTCGGCATAGAACGCCCGCTTGTCCGCAATGTTCATTTGCACGTGCTCCGTCCAGACAACGTCGAAAGTGCCATCGGCGAACGGCATGTCCAGCGCGCTGCACTGGCGACACTCGACCCTATGCTTGAGCCCTACCAAGTCCGCGAGGGTGTTGGCGACGTCCACATACTCCTTTGTCAGGTCGATTCCAGTCGCTTGGCACTGGTGTTCTGACGCAAGATAGCGCACTGAACCCCCGAGACCACACCCAACGTCGAGCACGCGTAGCCCAGGCTTAAATGGGGCGCGACTCGCGAGTTCAAGTGTTGCCTCCCGGCCTCGTATATGAAACTCATCAACCGGGGCGAGATCAGCAGGGACAAGCTGTGCAGTATCTTTTCCCATCTTTCGAAGAGCATTCAGGATGGAGTTGAGGATCTCTCCGCGACCATAGTGGCTTTCGACATGCTCATGCGCGCTCTCCATGGGCTTCCTCCTTACGTTGATCTGCGCGGACAACTCTTCTGCCCGCCTCTCTATGACGCCGAACGCTCGCGCTGAGCCGCCGCCGAGGAGCGCAGCGACGAGGGCACCGCCAGCCGGCGAAGCCCGCTTGCGGCGGTCGGCTCGAGCGAGGGGTTAGGCCTCGCCTGCGGCGCAGCGCTCCTGACTTGGGCTGGCGCAGTGGCACTTGGCGGCCTAGACTGTACGACCGGCCGGACGGCTTGGCGGTTGCCAATGATTGGTGCAAGGCCGGACAGATTGAAAGGACTGCCTATGTTGTCCGACTCCTCGGTTACTACGATGCTACCCGTGAAGGACATGGAGCGTGCACGGGCCTTCTACGAGAGGTCGCTGGGCCTCAAGCCGCAGGGCTTTAAACCTGACGGAAAGTTCGTTTATGTCGTAGGTGGCAGCACACTTGCCCTGTTCCCGAAACCGGAGGGAACCAAGGCCGAGCATACGGCGATTAGCTTTCAGGTAGCAGACATCACTGCGGCAATCAAACAGCTAAAGAGCGCCGGGGTTGTGTTCGAGGACTACGACTTCCCCGATTTCAAGACCGTGAACCATGTATGTGTGCTGGGCGCCGAGAAGGCTGCATGGTTCAAGGACACGGAGGGGAACTTCCTCTGCCTTCACGAGGACATTCCACAAGGGTGAAGCTGCCGGCATTGAGGGCAGTCGACCACCACTTGGGGTAGGTCGCGAGGCCTAACGCCAAAGCTCAGGGGCGCGCCGCTTGCGGCGCGTCCCCTGCAGCGCTGGGTTAGGCATGGACACTTTGCAAGAGCACTATCGCTGGCGAGTTTGATCTGACGGAACGGGGCCCTTGCGCTGCCAGTCTCGAAGCACAAAGGAGGGATTGAGCTTTCTAATCCGCTGTTCTTCAGAGACGCCAACGACCCCCTTGTCAACGACCTTACCATTCTCCAGGCGTATGAAAAGAACATCGTTCGGGTACTCTCCGTACATTGAATAGAAGTTCGTGACTACACGAAAAAGCACGTATTCGGCGGTTTCGCCTTTCAAGTAGTAGGGCGTTGGGCTCCCACTGGCACTACCAACAGCCTGCTCTCGGCTCATGCCAATCTTGACATCGTCCAGAGTGTTCACTACATGAGCGCAGGCCGACAGCCAAACCACAGCAAGCATCAGTACGACCTTTGGGAGCGAGCTACGCATTCGCGCTTCCCTTCCATGCCTAACGACCGGGCTCAGCGGCCTGCGACACGGCAAGCGCAGCTCCGCCGTTGCGGGTCCGCTGCAGCCCAAGGTTAGACTCCCCCCAATCCTTGGCTCTGAAACGTCCTATCTGCCGTACTTTTCGACCACGCCCCGAAGGCATTTCCGTAGCTCTTCCTTCAGGTCCTGTTGTATTTCCCAGAAGATGGCGGGTATATCGCCGACGTCAAACGGCAGCTGTGTTCCCTTCTTTGCAGTAACTATCACTTGCTTGCCAAGACCTTTCGCGTACCCCAGCTCGTAAAACACATTCGGCGTCAGGTCGCTGACGTCCGCTATGACAAAGGCGCTATTCCGAATGCCAGTCTCGATGCGGGGAACGATTCTCTCCAAGGACGGAGATTGATCCGTTCGCTCGGCTTTGAACTGGAATTCTTTGCACACTTCCTGGTAAGAAGCGAACACGTCAAGAAACTCCCTCTTGAAAGACATGATGGTGAAAACGCTTCTTGGCGTGACCAATCGTTCAGCGAGAGTGACCACCTCATTTGCAAAGGCGGCGATGTCTTCGGAGAGTGAGTTGAGCGTTTCATAATCTGTGGCTACCTCGGGGTAGGTCTCCTGATGATGCTTCAGCTCTTTGTTATAGATGGTCTCTGCCGCTCCGCCGAAGCGCGGAATGCCCAATATTGGTTTTCGCGCGAAAGAGGCCCAATTCCTTGCCCAATAAGTACCTTGTGATCCGGCGACAAAAACGGTTACGTCAGCCAATCTTATCTGCTCAGGAACCTCCAACTCAGGATGGTTCATTCCCCAGTCTGGAAGAATCGAATAACGGAGTGTTCCGAGCGAGTGAATGGGGTCGTCACCCTTGAGGCGGTAGCTTATGATTTGAGTCTTGGGATTCCCTTTGTTGTCCGATAGCCACGCCTGCGCAGCGGTGGCTATTTCTTGGTCGAGGGAACTTCGGCAACCATTCAGAAGAACGTGGCCTCGACTAACGACCGCAGCCCCCAAAGCAGCGACGAACTTGCGGCATATCTCGGGATCTTGAGGCACGTCCCGTAAAGAGCCTCCCACGTAGATGTGCATAGTTCTCTTCCTTTCAGACAATCTCTCAAATTGTTGAATAGAAGACTTTGCTTGGCTAACGCATGGCACGGGCGGTCTAACGCTCCGCATCAGCGGCCAAAGTGCGCGCGTCGCGGGCACTTTGGTCCGACTGCATGCGCTTGTTAGGGTTCAGTTGTGGATATATTTTTCCCAACTCTTTTCTCTCTCAACCAATCATCGACTTGGGTTATAAGGCTGCCTACATGCCGAACTAACCCATCGATTTCATTTTTGGATAATTCTTCAAACCGAAACCAATCTTCGCTTAAGCTGTTCTGGTGCCCATTTTTCTGTAGCCTTGCTCTGCTCTCAAAGCTAGTGTGCGCTACGGTAAGCTCCCGCTCTGGAATAACCTCACCCCACGAGGTTTCCAGGTCGCCCGGTGGGTGGCAGGTGAACTCCAGAAAAAAGCCGCCGCCGTTTTTGTCGAACACGATCGAGAGCAAGTGTAGATCCCCGTTTTCGAATCTCTGAAAATGCGGAAACTTTCCCTGAAAACCTAGTGCCTCTATTACAGGAACCAGGACCTTCTTTAAAACTCTACGAACAATTTGATCTTGGCCCACTGCTACTGAGCCCTAACGCACTGTTTGACCGGCCACAGAGGAGCGAAGCGACGAGGGCACCCACCAGCGCAGCTGGTGGGTGGTCCGGTCGAACCGGAGGTTAGGTGCCATCTGACTAGATAGGAT
>JBFJNS010000333.1:0-3954 GCA_041618055.1 Binatia bacterium | reverse complement strand
CCCCGGGCGAGCGAAGACGCGGGAGTCCATATATACAATGACCGCTAGTGTGCGGGAACTGAAGTCCGTTAAAACCATGAATCAACTGGGCAGCGGATTAGCAATTCCTCCCTATACCCGCTGCGCACGACAGCCTTCAACCTGGTAACGACCGGGCCCCGAGCGGTGTCTGCCGCTCTCAGGCAGGTCAGCGTCCTGTCAGCCTTTCTCGCAGCACCCGGCGCACTTGATCCGGGTTCTTCGCGGAGAAGTACCATTCGATGGTTCTGCGGAGTCCATCCGCGAATTTGATCTCCGGCTCCCAGGCCAACAGTTTTTTGGCCAGCGCATTGTCGGCAACGCGATTGAGCGGACCGGTGGGCATGTCCGGAAGCAGCTTGATCTCTGGCTTATGGCCGGTGTACTGCAACACCATGCGCACCGCATCGATTACCCGCACGCGTTCCATGGTTCCGAGATTGACTGCTGTGCCGTCATCGATGCGTTCGGCGGCTAAAAGGGTGCCGCGAACAATGTCGTCGATATAAGTCCAATTACGAACCTGATTCCCGGAGCCCCAGACTTCAAATGGGTCCTGTCCGATAAAAGCCCTGGCTATCATGGCGATGATGGCATGGTTCTCGTGTCCCCCCGGACCAAAAACGGTGAAATACCGGCAGGACGCGGCTTTCGTGCCATATTCCCTGCAGTAAGATGCCAATGTCAGTTCTCCCATCAATTTCGCCCACCCATACATGTTGTCAGCGTCATAAGGTGGAACGATACTGTCTTCCTTCAAATAAATCTCCTGGTCAGGTTCGCTCTGCAGATAATTCGGGTAGACACATCCCGATGAAGCATAGACGATTTTTTCTACGCGAGCTTGGTGGGCTTCCCAGAAAACAAGCCCGTCGAGCAGCAGGTTTGACGCTGGGCCGGCCTGATGAAGGTCCACGTACCCTCGCCCGCCATGATCCGCCGCCAGATGAAAAACGAACTCCATGTCTCGCACCGCCTGGCGCGCGACTCCTGGCTCCCGCAGGTCGGCCTGTATAAACTCGACCCTGCGAGCATCTACATGACTCTTGATGTTTTCCAGTTTTCCACTGCTGAGATTGTCAACAACCCGCACGCGGGCGCCTGCTTCAACAAGCGCATCGACTAAATGAAGTCCGATAAAAGAGGCGCCACCGGTAACCACCGTTGAACGATTTTTCCAGGTCATATGTTTTCTCGAGCGATTAGGGATACAGACTCACTAGGGTTGATTTGATTGCTCTAACGGGACGGGCTCAACTCAGAAACTCTTTGAAAAAGTTCGTTGTAACGAGCGACGACTGTTTCTTTTGAGTGGTTGCTTTCCGCATACTGCCGACCGCATCCGCCCATAGTCTCGCCCATCGAGCGATTATGATAGAGGCTCAGAATCGCCGCGGCCAGTTGCTCCGCATCACCAGGTCGAACGCAGAGGCCACATTGCGCAGCGGCCACCAGGGCCTGCACCCCGCTGCCGCCCTCGGCACTTGCGAGCAACGGTCGTCCGCTTGCCATGATTTCGTATATCTTTGACGGAAACGAATCTTGCGCCGCTCCGTTCTTGTATAAGGAAACTTGCACGTCCGAGCACGCTCGCAGCCAGGGTAGCCTTTCGTGCGGTTGCAGAGGCATGAATCGGAGATTCGCCAGCTTCAAGTCGCGGGCCTTTTTTTCAAGTTTGGCCTTCGCGACGCCATTGCCCACGATCAAGAAGGAGATGTTTTTCTCCGACGAAAGCAGAGAAGCGGCATCGAGCAGGGTCTCAAGATCGTACACATAACCTAGATTCCCGGCGTGTGTGACCACGAATTTGTCGACTAACCCATGCTCTTTCGCAAAGTCGTTGACTTTCGGCAAAGGGCGAATGAAGTCAGTATCGACAAAATTTGGAATCATGGAGATTTTTTCCGGCGCGACCCCCTTGGATACCAAGTTGTCGCGCATCATAGGAGAGATGACCGTAACGTGAGCTGCCTGGCGATACATGAGCTTTTCGATCGCTTTCAATGCCTCAATGGCGTACGGGTTACGCAACTGCCCTGCCCGAACAGGAACGTCCGGGTAGAGGTCCTGCACGTTGTAAATAAACGGGACCGATTTGATGACCCCTATGAAACTCGCTGCTAAACCGGTGAAAAACGAGCCGTTGGGGCAAAGGATCACGTCCCAGCGACTCCGGGACAACGTGGCCGTTATCGCCGCCAAGGTGTTGAACGTAACATAGCTCAACAGCCTGTTGAACATAGTCTTTTTCCCCGGGGCATAGGTGAACAAGCGTATGATTTCCAGTCCCTGCTCCCGAGTGCGCTCAATCCATTTTCCTCTATGCTCCTCACCGATGCGGAAGTGCTCGTAATGGGGAAACGTCGTTAGAACAGTTATGTCATGCCCACAGCGCGCCAATCCCTCGCACAACTGCGACATCAATTGACCCGTTGAATTGGTATCCGGCGGGAACTGAATGACTATGAGGAGAACGCGCATGACTTGAGCTTGGAAGGCTGCAAAACTCCATCGCCGGACAGGCCGTCTTCCTTGTTGGCCAACTTCTCCACCAGGCTCCTTCCGATCACAAGGACATCCATTTTGGTTTTTAAGAAACAGTCAACCGCCTCTGCCGGAGTGCAGACAATTGGCTCATTCTCGTTAAAAGAGGTGTTCAGCAAAACCGGGACGCCGGTGAGATTTTCAAATTCCTTGATCAACTTCCAATAAAGAAAATTTTCAGTGCGGGAGACGGTTTGCAACCGGCCCGTGCCGTCGATGTGGGTCGGCGCCGGGATTACGGAGCGCTTTCCCGGCCTTACCCTATAAGCCATGGCCATGAAGGGCGACGCATGAGTGTGCTCGAAGTAATCCCCCACTCGCTCAGCCAAAATGGAGGGGGCAAAGGGTCGGAACGGCTCGCGATGCTTGATGCGGCGGTTCAGCAGATTCTTCATTTCAGGTCTTCGCGGATCGGCGAGGATGCTGCGGTTACCGAGGGCTCTCGGGCCCCATTCCATACGCCCCTGGAACCAGCCCACGACCTTCCCTGCGGCGATGTGCTCGGCTGTCATGCGGCACAACTTGTCTTCATCCGCCATCTCCCGGATTACACATCCCGCTCGCAGCAGCTCGCCGCTCTTTGCACCGAGTCCCCTGCTGATATCGCCATCGCCGAACTCCGGTCCCCAATAAGCATGCTTCATTGCAAACGAGCGCGGATGACCCAGAATTTGATGCCATACGTAAAACGCAGACCCGATGGCGAGTCCGGCATCGCCGGCGGCAGGTTGGATGTAAATCGATTCGAAGGGAGTCTTGGTGAGAATCTTTCCGTTGGCGGCGCAATTGAAAGCCACACCGCCGGCCAGGCAGAGTTTTTTCTCGCGAAATCGCTCATAAAGCCGGTTGAGCATGGCGCACAAGGTCTCTTCCAGCCGTTCTTGCAGCGAGGCGGCGATGTTTTGGTGGCGTGGCCCAATTGCTTCGCCCACCTTTCGCTCGGGCCCCAACCGTTTGACGAGCTGATCAGCGTAAAGTTTTCCTAGTATCGGTTCGCCATCGCCCCACGTCATCGCCGGGCCGGTCTTATGATGTGCGAAGTAGTCGAGCCCCAGTGAAAAACCCAAATGACTCCCAAGCTTGACCATTTCATTAAACTGCTCCTGGTACTCGGGCTCGCCGTAAGAGGCTAGTCCCATAACCTTGTATTCATCGCCGTATTTCCAGAACCCCAGGTACTGCGTCAAAGCTGTGTAGTAGATCCCCAGCGAGTGTGGATACGCTATGGAACCCTGAATGTCCAACTTCGAACCCGCTCCCGCTCCCCACATGGTGCTGGTGAAATCCCCCAGGCCGTCCACTGACAGAAGCGTCGCTTGCTCGAAAGGTGATGCGGAAAAGGAGCTTGCCAGGTGCGCTCTGTGATGCTCCACCCTGTGCACTTCGGCTTTG